>NZ_JBSIBZ010000022.1:0-115365 GCF_058245575.1 Streptomyces sp. UF-297
CACACGTGAAGGTGTGTCAGCCGCCGACGTACGCCCAGCTCGTCCGGGACACGGCCGGGTCAGTACGACCGGGAGGAGCCTCCGCCCGCCTCCGCTTGGCTGCCCTTTTGGCGCTTCTGCCGCTGTGCGAGGCTGGCACACATCAGAATCACGGCCATCAGGAGCGGGGCGACGACGGCCAAGGGGCTGTCGCCGAAGAACGGCGCGATGAAAGCCAGGATCAAGAGAATTCCGACGGCTGCCCACAGCAACGTTTCCAGGCCTTTTGTTCTCTGCATGCAGATCTCCTTCATTGTGTTGCCGGTTCGACGGTCAGTCGACTTCATAACGGGCGAACCGCCACCATCCCAACACGGTGACGGCTGCTACGTAAAGCCCGAGCACGCCGAACCCCAGGGCCTGTGATTCGACAGCGGAACCGATCGCCGCCTGCGTGATGGTGCCACCACTGGCAGTGTCTCCTGCCCCGCCTGGAAGGAAGTTTCCCACCGCAGGGCTGCCCATGGAGGACGAAATCATGCGCACCAAGGGTTCCACGCATTGAGTGACCAGCAGGATGCCGACCAGGGCCGCTGCTTGATTCCGTACCAGAGCTCCGACGCCGACTCCGACGATTCCCCAAACGGAAATCACCGCAACGCTCCCCAGGATGGCGAGAACGACGCCGCTGTCGGTCAGGTAAACACGCTCGCCATGTGCCGAGAGCATCGTCGCAGCGGCTGCGGTGCAAGCGGCTACGGAAATGACGCCGTACGCCAGGGCCACGCATGCGCCCGCCAGGAGTTTTCCGCCGTACACCCGCCCGCGGACGGGCTCGGTGAGCAAAGTGGTCGTGATGGTACGGGAACTGTATTCCTGCGTGGTCAGAACCGTTCCCATCGCCAGCGGGAAGATATACGCGACGGCCGCGGCGAGATTGAAGAAGGGCACGACGGTCCCGGGTGACCCGAACTCCACCGGGCTGTGCGGCGCGTTGAGGGCGAAGTAGAGGAAGAGCGCCGTGGTGCCCGCGCTGAACAGGACCATCAGCAGCAGAAGGATCCACCACAGTTTCGTGGTGGTGACCTTCCGCAGCTCGGAGGTGAACTGAGTTCTCATGCCGGCACTCCTTCAGCCGCGCGGGTCAGCCGCATGAAGACGGATTCGAGGCCGCAGGGTTCCACCTGCAAGTCGTCCGCGGGGATTCCCGCGGCCCGGCCCGCATCGCGTACGCGCGGGGGAGCGGAGCCCACCCACACGCGGCCGTCCGGCAAAGGGACGCACTCGTGTCCCTGCCCGGCGAGCCAGTCGTACAGCTGACGGCCGGGCGCGGTCCGGCCGCGGACGACGCACTGGTCGGCGTGGAGCAGGTCGGGAAGAGGGGACTGGCACAGGAGCCGTCCGCGGTGCATGAGCAGCACCTCGTCGACGGTCTGCTCCATCTCCGCCAGCAGGTGACTGGACAGCAGCACGGTCCTGCCCTGGTGAGCGAAGTTCCGCAGGAACTGCCGCAGCCACAGGATTCCTTCGGGATCCAGCCCGTTGACCGGCTCGTCCAGGATCAGCAGGTCGGGGTCGCCCAGAAGCGCTGTCGCCAGGGACAGCCGCTGCTTCATCCCCGTCGAATAGCCGGCGGCCGGGCGGCCCGCCGCGGCCTCCAGCCCCACGAGCGAGAGCACGGTCTCGATCCGCTCGGGGCCGCACCCGGCCGCCCGTGCGAAGCACCGCAGGTGATTGCGGCCCGTTCTGCCGCCGACGAACGCGCCTGCGTCCAGGCAGACACCGATGCGCCGGGACGGTGTGCCCACCTTGGTGTAGGGGCGTCCCCACAGCAGGGCGTCGCCGCTGGTGGGCCGGACGAGCCCGAGGATCATGCGCAGGGTTGTCGTCTTTCCGGCGCCGTTGGGGCCCAGGAAGCCGGTGATGGTGCCCTGCCGTACGTCGAAGGAGACTCCGTCGACGGCGCGGGTGCCGCGGTACTCCTTGCGCAAGTCCCGTACCGCGATGGCGTGTTGTGCTTCTTTCATGGTGATTCCTCGTACGGGGTACGGCCGCGGCGCGGGCGCGCGGCCGTTGCCCTCACCCATGGGCGAGGGTCGGTGCGGGGGCGAGGTGGACCTGGGAGCGGATGAGGTCCCGGTACGGGCCGGGTGTGGCCACCAGGTCGTCGTGCCGGCCCGTCTGCACGACCTGTCCGTCCTGCATGACGACGACGAGATCGGCGTTGACGATGGTGGACAGCCGGTGGGCGATGATGATCCGGGTGCACTCCAGGGCGTCCAGGGCCTTGGCGATCTTGGATTCGGTCACCGTGTCGAGCGCGCTGGTGGCCTCGTCCAGGACCAGTACGCGCGGCCGGCGGGCCAGGGCCCGGGCGAGGGCGATGCGCTGGCGCTGCCCGCCGGACAGACTGCTGCCCATTTCCCGCACCTGGGTGTGGTAGCCCAGTGGCATCGCGGCGATGTCGTCGTGGACATGGGCCTGCCGCGCGGCCGCGGTGACGGCGTCCATCGAGGCGCCGGGGACGCCGAAGGTGATGTTCTCGGCGATGGTGCGGTTGCTGAGCACGATGTCCTGGGGGACATAGGCGACGCCGCGGTAGAAGGCGTCCGCGCTGATCGCACCGAGCGAGGTGCCGTCGAAGGCGATGTCCCCGGACTGGATCGGGTACAGGCCCATGAGCAGCTTGCCCAGCGTGCTCTTGCCGGAGCCCGTACTGCCCACGACGGCGACCCGCTCGCCCGGCCGGACGGCGAAGGAGATGTCCTTCAGGGCCGGCGATTTCGCCCCCGGATAGGTGAAGTTGACCTTCCGCAGTGAGATCGCGCCGCGCAGGTCGATATCGCGGTCACCGAAGGCGTCGGGGGCCGGCGGCTGGTGAAGGATGTCGCCGACCCGGTCCACCTGGGCGTTGGCCGTGATCAGCTGGGTGAAGGCACCGGACAGGGACATGGCCATGCCCAGGCAGGTGGCCGTCATGGTCTGGGCGGCCACGGCCGAGCCGAGGTCCAGGGAACCCCGCAGTACGAGCCACAGGCCCACGCCCAGGACCAGCAGCGGGCCGAACACCTGGAACATCGAATACCCGCTGGCCGCGGCGCCCTGGAGCACGATCCGCCGCTGCGTGTGGTCCATCAGCCCGGAATAGACCTTCTTCCAGTCCTTGAAGAAGGTGTCCGTCATGCCGGAGACCTTCAAGGTCTCGATGGAGGACAGCGCTTCCATCTGAATCGTCGATGACCTGGCCGTCTCGCCGATCTCGCGCTCGGTGATCCTGCGGATGGGCCGGTACGTCGTCACGGCGATGACGCTCATGGCCAGGAACACGGCAAGAGCCGTCGCGCCGAGGACGAACGAGCGGTAGAACATGTAGCCGAAGATGGCGATGAGGCTGCCGATGTCCAGCAGCACCATGGACACTTGGCTGGAGATCAGATCCCGTACCGATGCCACGCTGGACAGCCGATAGATGAGTTCGCCCTGCGAACGGTTGGCGAAGTATTTGTACGGCAGGCTCAGCAGTTTCTCGAAGGTCCTGCCCATCATCACTTCGCCCAGGCTCCGGATCACTTTCGCCAGGCACATACTGCGCAGCAGCGACAGTCCGAAGAAGGCCAGCATCGGCACGGCGAAGAGCACGGCCAGCAGCGCCGGCGGATGCTCGTGCAGGTATTCCGCGTAGTCGTTGACCGCGTGCTGGGTGGCGATCGGCATCAGGATCGTGAAGGCGTACAGGAGCAGCGACATCACGAACGCCTGGATGAGCGGCCGCTTCACACCGCCCAGGGCCCGTACGAACTCCCACCACACGCTGGGTTCACGCGAGCGGTCCGGGGCATGGCGGCTGGTCGGAATCGCCTCGATCGCCAGCCCCGAGTAGCGGCTCTCGAATTCCTCCCGCGGGTACTTCCGCCGCCCTTCTGCCGGATCGACCACCGTGGCATGCCGATCGGTGATCTCCTCCAGCACCACCACATGACTGTCGTCCCAGTACGTGATGAGCGGCAGGGCCAGTTGACCGAGCCGGTCGGCACCGGCCCGGTACGCCTTGACCTGGAAGTGGTAGCCCCGCAGGATCTCGGCGATTTCCTTGATGGTCAGCCCGTCCCGCCCGACCTCGTGCTCATGTCTGAGCGTGCTGACCGAGTTCCGGGAACCGTAGGCGGAGAGGACCATCGCAACGCAGCAGAGCCCGCATTCGGACTGGGTGAGCTGCTGTACTTCGCGGACCCGGCGCGTGCGCATCAGCGACCTCCAAGACACAGGGGGAGTTCGACTCCGGGGTGGTCCAGCATCAGCTGCGCGTAGTACCAGCCGGGCAGTCCGAGAAAGAAGCTGGGGAGGTCGGGTATGGACGAAATGCCGCACGACCAGCCTCCCGGTCCGTACCGCTCGATGAATCGCGTCCGCAGCGCCGCGGCCTCGGTGCGCAGTTCCGGCCATTCCAGCCGGTCCGCCAACTGGCACAGCACGGCGATACGGCCGGCCATCCCGTGGCAGAAGCTGATGTCGCCCCCGGTTTCCGCGCCGATGAGGTGCTCGATCTCCGGTGTGAGATCGGCGCGAATTTGGTACGGAGAGGCGCCCAGGGCCCGGAGCAGGGTGACGGCCGCGTAGGACACTCCGGCATAGCCCTTGCACCATCCGCCGGAACTCGCGCGATCGCGCAGCGCGGCGTCCTGCCACCGGTGCCGGAGATAGGCGGACGCGAAGCGCTCCAGATGGTCGCGTGCGCTGGTGCCCGTGTCCATGCCCCGGCCGACCAGGGAACTCATGGCCGTGATCCGGCCGAAGCGCCCGTGCGCCAGGCCCAGCGGGCCCGCGTGTTCCTCCGGATCACCGTCCACCGTCACCAGCCGCTGGAGCAGCTGCTCGACGGGCGTCCCCGTCAGTTCAGGGGCGCCTTGAGTCCCGTACGCCGCGAGATAGGTGAGATAGCCGCCGTACCCGTTGAGGTAGTCGAAATCCGCTGCCGAGAGGCGCTGGACATCGAGGGGCGGGCCGGCTGGGTGGAGGGACGCCTCGGTGAACGCGCTGCCCTCCATGGTGTTCGCGCCGTTCAGGCGCCGCTGGATCTCCCGCTGGGTGACGAGGCCGGAGAGGGCTCCGGTGAAGGGCGACATCGACAGGGGTGACGTGAGGGGTGACGTATCCGCCTTCGGCGCCATCGTGGCCACCCGGCACAGGCTCTCCGCCTCCACGCCCAGGGCGCCCGCCGGGGAGAGCGCTTCGGCCTGCGCCAGGTAGACGAGCAGCCCGCCGCCGTCGTACAGCAGGGCGTTGACCCCGCCCAACCGCAGCCCGAGGCCGTGCAGTTGAGGCAGCAGCAGCGTCGGCTCGTCCCCGCCGACCACCAGATCGCGCAGCTCGGCTTGCCAGGGTCCCGGGTCGGCGAGGTCGGGGAGCCGCCCGCGGTACCGCGCTGCGACGGAGGCCGAAGCCGCGGGTGAATCCCACACGTCGTCCACGGAACTGGCCATGGCGTAGCGGATATAGGCGAGGTCGCGGCTCGGCGGACGGGAGAAGAAGGCGTCGACGGCCGCCAGGGCCGACTGCCGCGGGGTGCTGCCCGAGGCGCCGTGGAGCGGGCCGTCGCCGTCCCCCCGCAGCGTGCTGGAGTCGCAGGCGACGCTGTAGAAGGGGACATCGAGGTCGAGGAGGGCGGCCGTCTCGTCGCGGTGCAGGGCCTGGTAGGACTCCCTGGCCACGCCCCGGTACTGCTGGGGGAGGCTGCGCAGCAGTTCGGCGCGGGCCCCGGTGCTGCCCAGGTACGCCGGATGCGTGGACGCCTCCAGATAGCGGGCGTAGACGTACGTGGGGCGCACCACTTGGCGCACCGACCAGTTGTCCGAGCGCCGCACCACAGCCTCGATCGCGGCCCGCTGCGCTTCCAGCAGTTCGCGCGCCTCGCTGAATCCGGCCGTGATGTCGCCGGTCCACGCGCGCGGGTCCAGGGGTGCGCCCTCGACCGTGGCCATGTTGGGGCCGTGCTCGACGAGGACCGGGGCGCGGTCGAAGCGGATGTCGTCCGTTCCCGCGTCCACGACGGTGAACGCCTGCAGGTGCTCGGACGCTCCCGGCCGTACGCACCCCACGCCCGAGAGGTCGACATCGAGCTTGGCTCCCGCGAAACGGGCGGGGAACAACAGGGTGTTGAGCACGGACCGCTCGACGTCCTGGCCCAGCGTCGGAGGCCGGCCGGTGGAGGGCGGCGGCGTGTTCGGCAGGGAGACCAGGGTCTCGGTGTCGATGACGATGGGGCCGTCGGGCGTGGCGATGACGTTCTCGTGGTGCAGATCGCTGGCCCCGATCATGCTCATCAGCGCGGCGACGCGGCCGAAGCGCCTGAAGTAGGCCGGGGCGTGGGAGGTTTCACCGAGATCGGTGTGGGTGATGAACTGCTGCCACACATGGGTGGGGCGCACGACGGTGGTGGGCGTGAGCGGGCCGAAGAAGCTGCCGTCCTCGTCCAGCAGGGTGCGCAGGACATCGAGCAGGCTCAGGCAGTTGTCCTGCTGCGGCTTGAACACCGCGGACACGCCGTTGTCCCACCGCAGGTGGCACACGGTCTGTCCGCCGCGGTGCGGGTCCCCCAGACCGGGGGAGAGGTAGGTGACGCGGCCTTGCACCCCGAGAACGTCGGCGATCAACTCCCGTTCCCGGACGGCAGTTTGTACGACCGTGCCCGCGGCGCGCGTGGTACGGGCGACCGTCAGCCGTAGCAGCCGGTCCAGCTCGGGCGCCTGCCGCAGAACGGCGTCATGCCCTGCCGGGCTGCTCACCCACGTATGGAATGCCTCGAATCCCGGTGACACGCCAACGGCATTCACAGCATTCACGGCACGCACGGCACTCATGGCATTCTGCCGATGGGCGTGGAAAGCCGTGATGAGCGTACGCACGCCGATCTGGACACAACCGTCCATGACGGAACGCAGCACGGACTCGGCGACCTCGGGCAGATCTACGGCCTCGGTCAGTGCGCCTTCGCCATGGCGCTGCCACGCCGCGATGCCCTGCGCGCAGTCCTGCAGATAGGGCGCGTAGAACCCGCCGAAGACGTCGGCTCTTTCCGCAAGGGTACGAAGAACCAACTCGTCGAGGAATTCGCTGTTCAGTGGCACGGTGCGCTCTCGTCGTACGCTCGTCATGGACTCTCGCAATGGGGGGAGGCGCCCCGGACCGCGCAGGTCCGGGGCACCTGATCAATGCCGCGTCAGCACTTCTTGGTGCAGGCGGAGGTCGGGCACGCGCCCTGCAGCGCGGCGCTCGCGCCCACGACGACACCGGTGACCGCGGTCACGGCGGTGATCGTCGCCGGGGTGCCGGCCGCCGCCAGGTGCTCCGGCTCGTCGGCCAGGTGGACCAGCTCGTCCTTCGAGACGAAGCCGGTGGCCGGGTCCATGGAGATGTTGCCCATGTTCTTTCCTTTTCTCTTTCTGGGTGTTTCTCAGCAAGGGATCGTCGGGACGATCGCCTTGTTCGTGGAGCGGCTCTCAACGCGCGTCAGTACGCGCGGAGTTGCTGCCGCAGTGCGCTCAAGCGAAGCGCAGGATGGAGGGACAGGTCTCGGGGTCGAGGTGGCGGAGTACGGACCAGGCGAACCCGGACTGCCCCACCAAGAGGCTGTTGCTGTAGCCGTACTTCGTGTCGACGCGTTCCTCGTAGCGCTCGACGACTTCGGTGAACAGCCGCGGATAAAGGTCTTCGGACATACCCCGGAACAACTCCGGGAACTGCCGCTCGGCCTGGGTGATGATTTCCGCGCTGGCCAGGTCGCCGTGGCAGTACGTCGGGTTGTTGCCGAATCCGCGGGCGAGAGTGAGCTCGGCCAGCCGCGACAGCGTCGCCTCCGGGACACAGGAGGGCTCGTAGGCCGCGGCCCACAGTGCGCCCAGGAGCAGTCCCGGCGCGCCATGGCACCAGCCGTAGGAGCGGTCCGGCGCACCCCAGGCCCGGGGCCAGTCGCGGTCCCGGTCGTCGGCGGACTCCAGCACCGCCCGCGTCATCCGCAGCCCCAGACCGCGCACCTGCGGGTCGTGGAAGTCGGTCCCGTACTGGAGCAGGACCGGGCCGATGCCCATGGCGCCGTGGGCGTAACCGGTGTAGTCGGTGACCCTGGCGTCCGCCAGGCCGATCCCGCCCAGCTCCTCGACCTGCGCGGCCGCGATGGCCCGCACCGCCCGCTCCACCGCGCTCTTCTCGGCGCCGTCCGCCGCGCGGGCGTGCAGGGCCATGCAGGCGGCCAGGGTGCCGGACAGGCCGCTGACGTAGTCGGTGCCGACCTCGGCCCCGGGCCGCGGGACGAGCTCTCGCGCCATCTCCGCCAGGCGCATGGGCTCCGGCTCGCCCAGGAGTTGCCGGGCGACGGCGATCGTGTAGGCCGTGCCCGCGATACCGGTCATGCCGCCGACGGAGACGCCCAGCTCGCTCAGATGCCCTCCGCGCAGCTGCGCCTCGATGGGGTCCAGAACACGGCGCGCGGCGTCGGCGAAGTCGCCGCGGCCGGTCGCGCGCGCCAGGCCGGCCAGGACGAGGGCAGGTCCGGGACTGCCGCCGTAGATGTCGTACCCCAGGGTCCCCGGAGTCCACTGGCTCTGCGAATCGGTGGTGACCTGCGGGGCGATCCACGTCGCCGGGTGCTTGCGGTCCTCGCCCCGCACCATCGTCGCCAGCAGCCGCTCGCCGATCCGTACGGCCTCGCCCACCATCCGGGACCGGTCAACTGGGGCCGGTTCGGCGGTTGTTCGTACGGGCGTGAACCCTGTCTGCTCCTGATCCGTGGGCAGTTTGTTGACGAAGGAGAAGTCGATCAGGTCCAGTTCCCGCTCGATCACCTGGGCGTCCAGATCGTGCACACGGGCGCGAACGGTCTCCAGCGCCGGTTCCGCCAGGGCGTCCGCCTGCACGGTACGGCCGTCGGCCATCAGCGCGCACGAGCGTGCGGAGTAGCTGAAGTACGGGACATCGCCCGCCGCCAGCTGTCGCACCTCTTCGTCGGCGATCTCGGGTGCGTCACCGGTGCGCAGCACGACGCGGTTCAGCACCGCGGCCCTGACCAGCGGATCGGCGATCGCATCCGGGTGGGTCGCCATGCGCAGCAGCTGGTTGTAGAAGACCGTCGGATTGTTGACGTAACGGAAGCGGGCGGCGCCGAGGAAGGTCTCGATGGCCTCCATGACCGCGTGCGGGTGGCCCTGCGCGTACTCCAGGATCCGCCGGAACTCGCCCTTGATGATGTCCCGCTGCGCCGGCACGGGGAGGTCCGCCGCCTGCCGGACGGAGAGATTGGCATTGACCGCGGTCGTTTCGGCCAGGGCCATCCCGACGTACATGTCGTCGCGGCCAGGATTGTGCAGCTTGAGATTCTTGTAGAGGGTCCGCTGCCCGGCGTCGTACCCCACGACCCCGATATCGAGCCCCTGGTCGGAGTCCCGGGCCTTGAGGACCATCGGCATGAGACCGGAGCCGACGATCGACTCATGGATGATCAAAGCTGCGGTGTTGGAGGCGGCTGAGTCGTCGTAGGAGTCCGGAGTACGCAGACGCGGAGTCATCAGCGTCTCGGCATCGACCACCACCGGCCCCTGCGCACAGGACACGACATTCTCGAAGTGAATATCAACGGCCTTGAGAAGAAACAGAATTCCGGCAATGCGCCCGATCTTGGCGAAGTACTCCTTCTCGCTGCCCTGATGCCGCTCGGTGGGAATGAACTCGACGAACCCGCCGTCGGACGTGGGCAGGACCGCGACCGTACGCAGGTCCGTCCCCACCCTGTCATTCATCCACGAGACGAACGCGTTGTAGCCCAGTTCGCAATCCACCGGATGCGGCTTGTAGAGCACGCGGCTGCCGTCGGTGAATACCACCTGCGCCACCGACTTGCCGCCGTTGTGGGTATCGCCTTCGCCCAGGGTGATGGCCGAGACCTGCCGCCCGCCTTCCTGCCCCGGCAACAGGGACTGCAAGCGCTCCTCGACGTTCTCCACTTCGCGTATCACGCCGACCAGATAGCGCGCCGCGTCCCCGACCCGCTTCTCCACCATCCGAAAGAGATCCGGATACTTCTCCAGCAGTTCACGATGCCCCGCCGGACTGTTCGTCCACGCGCGGAAGCTGCGATACCGCTCCTTCGGACCTGCACCCTCCAGCAGCCCACCCGCACGCCGCAGATGAAGCTCCTCCAGCAGGGTCCGCATCATCAGGCCGGACACCACACCCAGCTGCACCGTGCGGAAGTCATCGGCAATCGAGTCGCCCTCGGCCACGACAGCAGATCCGCCGGCCGCACGGCGGACCATGTCCACCCACGGCTCCGCGAAGTGGGCGAAGTAGTCGATCAGACGGCCATCGGCGTCGAGAGAAGCCTCGTACGGGGCGGGGCCCGGGCCGGGGGACGCCTCTTCCGGTGCGGCAGCAGCACCATCGGCGTCATCTCCCACACGGCGGAGCCGCTCACCGACCCGCTCCCGCAGTTCCGGGGAGGTCAGTTCAGGCACATACTTCCGCAGGGCGCCGGCTATGTCTCTTGACTCGGAATGGCTCGTCACGACGTACAAATCCAAAGGTGGAGGCGGGATGGCGCCGGGAGAACCCCCGGCGCCAATCTGGCATTACTTGTTGCAGTTGCTCTGGCACTCCACCGTGGCCGTGCACAGCTTGCCCTTGTTTCCAATGAGCATGCTGGCACCCACGCAGCTCAGAGACGTGACCCAGTCCCAAGCCCCGGCGGCACTGAAGTCCTCCAGGTGCTGGTCCTCAATCTCCTCAAGAATGCCAACGTTCGCGTTGCTCATGAGCGAACTCCTTTCATCGGTAAGGGAGTCATGGCGGTCGGGATCACCATGCACTCTTTACTGGTCCAGACCTGAAGGAGATTACTGATCAACCAGAGGAAACTCCCCCGTCCCAAGTCGAGGCTTTCCCCCCACCCAAGGTCGAGCCCACAATGCCTGCGCCCTGTGGTGTGTCAGGTGTGGCTTGCGGTCTGTTTCCTTGTGTTCTGGGGGGTGTTCTTGCGGCGTGGGAGCAGGAGGGGGGTGGCCAGGAGGAGGGTGCCGGCGGCTGCGATTGCGGTGCGGGGGCCGGTGATGGCGGCCAGTAGGCCCCAGGCGGCGGTCAGGGCCGCGATGGCGGCGCTGCTGCTGATCGACCAGGCGGCCAGGGTACGGGCGACCCGGCCGGGGCCGGTGTGGTCGAGGCGGTAGGTGGACAGCAGCGGGTTGAACACGCCGCAGCAGGTCACCAGGCCGAGTTGGACGGCGATGATGAGGAGGATGCCGGGGACGCCCGGCTGGACGAACGCCAATCCGAGAGGCCAGCACGCGCGCAGTGTCCCGGAGGTGAGGAGCACCTTGTGCCGCCCGAATCGTGTCGCGAGGGGGCGTGCGAGGCGTGAGCCGATGAGGCCGCCGACGCACGGGGCCGCGAAGACGAGGCCGTACTGCCAGGGTGCGTACCCGAGGTGGTCCAGCAGGAGTACGGCGAGCAGCGGCTCGGAGGCCATGATCAGGCCGTTGACCACGATCGCGTTGAGGAACAGCGGGCGCAGTGCGGGATGGGTGAGGATGTGGCGCCATCCTTCGAGCAGATCGCGCGCCCGCAACCGCCGTGCGCCGGTCCGCGCGGGGTGCGGCTCGCTTCCGCCGATGGCGCGGATGCCCAGGGCCGAGAGCAGGTGGCTGACCGCATCGGCGACCAGGGTCGTCACCGGGCCGAGCAGCCCGATCGCGGCCCCGCCGAGCGGTGGCCCGACCATGGTCGCGGTCCATGTCGTGGACTCGAACCGGCTGTTCGCGACGAGCAGGTCCTCCGGCGGCAGGAGCGTCTTGAGATACGCGCCGCTGGCCGCGGTGAAGGCGATGTTGGCCGCTGCGACGACGACGGATACGACGAGGAGCTGGGCGAAGCTGAGCCAGCCGAGCGCGAACGCGGCGGGGACGCTCATCAGCGCCGCGAACCGGGTCAGGTCCATCGCCACCATGACCGGCCGCTTGCGGCGGAACTCCACCCACGGGCCGAGCGGCACCGCCACCACGGCACCCACCGCCCGCCCTGCGGCAGCCAGCGCCGCGACCTGGGCCGGTCCGGAGTCCAGCACGAGGACCGCGATCAAGGGAAACGCGCCGAACCCGAACCCCGTGCCGTACGAGCTGACCGCAAACGCCGCCCACAACCACCCGAAGGGCCGCCCCAGCGCCCGCCTACCCGCCATACCCCATGCACCCCTCGCCCGTACCGGACAACCACGCGCTGACCGCCGGCATCAAAGCGAGTAGCGGATGACGAGATCAAACAACCGATCCGCCAGGAGAACACAACCGATCGTTGTGTCCGTACCATCGTCGGCGTGGATCTCGATGCTGTGCGCACCTTCGTGGCCGCCGCGGACGCCGGGCGGTTCCAAGACGCCGCCGCCGAATTGTCGATCACCCAGCAGGCCGTCTCCAAACGCATCGCCGCCCTGGAGAAGATCCTCGGGGTGCGGCTGTTCACCCGCACCGCGCTGCGTGAGACACCGGTGGGCTGAGGCCGTGACCTCCGCCGGGCCCATCACCGGGGACCCATCACGGGGCTCACTCATCCACCCCCTGGCCGTTCCTGCGGACCTGAGCCGTGCCCGTCAGGCCGAGACATTGGGCCGGGCTTGCGCCTGAGCGCCGTCACTAGAGAACGTGCGTTCGATATGTGTGTAATGATCGGGATATGGCTATCGACATCGAGATCCATCGTGACCGTGGCGCAGTGCCCGACCACCACTGGGACGGCGACCGCACCGTCGCGGTCGTCGTAGGACGCGAAGGCGAGGCGGTGACGGGCTCGGTCACGCTGCTCGACCTGGGGGCTGCGGACACCGGCCTCAGGTTCGTCGCGCTGCCGGAGGCGACCGAGGGCGCGCTGGTGCCGCTGATGCGGGCGGCGGCGCAGGTCGTACGGGAGGCCGGGGGCACGGTGCTGCGGTGGGTCGCGGAGGCCGACGACATGCCCGCGCACGCGCTGGCGGAATTGGGCGCCACCGAAGGCGAGGAGGTGTACCGCTGGTGGGAGCTCGGCCTGCCCGCCGCGGATCTGCCCGCCGTCGCGCCCGACGTGCGAGTGCTGCCCGCCCCGGAGGAGGCCGTCTTCCGGCTCGGCCTCGAGGACGCCTGGTACGACGTGGAGTTGGACGGCGCCACGGCCACTCTGGTGCATGACCGCGAGGAGGAAAGCACCGATGCCGCGCTCGGCGGACTGCTCTCCGCCGTCCTGCACCGAGTGCGCGACGAGCACCCCGGGGTGCGCACCGCCGAGACGTACGCGGCCCCCGACGACGACACGCTCAACGCGGCACTGACCGCTCTCGGCTTCCACTCGACGCAGCGACGGGCTGTGGAGTACCACCTTCCGCTGATCTAGGGGTACTTGGCGGCGCTGGGGGGCGGCCGCGTCGGCTGTGGCGTACGGCAGTGCGGTGTGCCTCGTGGTGCCGGCGGCTCAGCGCCAGGCGCCTGACAGGTGGCGTGTCACCGCTGAGCTGAGGATGCGTACGCCGTGCGTGGAGGTGGGGTCGATGCCGGTGAGGGTGCGGACGCGGCGGAGGCGGTAGTCCAGGGTGCGCGGGTGGATGGTGAGGGCGGCTGCGGTGGTGCCGCGGTTCATGTCGTGGTGGTAGTAGGCGTTCAGGGTGAGGAGGAGGTCGGGGCCGGGGGCGAGGCGTCGGGCCACGGTGTGGAGCCAGTCGTCGATCAATGGTGCGTCGGCGACGGCGAGTTCGATGAAGAGGTCTGCCAGGGTGTGAGCGCGCAGGTGGGGGGAGGGGCGTTGTAGTGGGGCGGCCCTGCTGATCCGCCGGGCCCGGTCGAGGGCGTCGCCGAGTTCGGGGAGCGGTGCGAGGGCGGTTCCCGCGGCGCAGGGGCGGTTCAGGCACTGGGCGAGGTCCCGTATGAGGTCCGGGGCGGGGTGGGGTACGGGGTGGGGAGCCGCGGTCTCTGTCGCATCGGGGAACGGGGGCGGTGGCACGGGGATCAGGGCGATCAGCTCGCCGTCCCGGTGTGTGTTCCGAGGAGACCAGAGGGCGGGTACCCGGTGTGTTTTCAGCAGTGCTTCGAGATCGCTTTGCAGTGTGTGATCGTCGGTGCGGAGGTCCGGTACGCGTATCACTGTCACGGCGCAGTATTCGGGGATTTTCATGTCCACGATGGGGGCGAGTTCTGCGGCGATGGGGTCGTTGGTCAGCAGGGACCTTGCCAGCAGGGCGACCTTTTCGACGTACGGCAGGCGGTGGCCCAGTGCCGTGACGAATCCCTGGCGGTAGGCACTGATTCCCCGCTCGCCCTGCGGGGCGAACCAGCTCATCATCCGCATGAGTTCATCGACGCTGCCGCCGCGCTGGGCCTCGGTCGCCTCGTTGATCTCGCGCAGCATGAGTGCGGTATGCACGCGCAGAACTCGCTGGCGCGCGTCCAGCGACATTCCCGCTCCGGCCCGTGACTCGCCCATCGACGCGATGTAGCCGAGGTCGTTGTCATTGAGCGCTTTGTTGTCCGGTGAGAGTTCAACCGTGCGGCGCCTCAACCACATGGCGTACTCCATGGCCTGGGCCCTGGCCCGCGGATTCCCGTCCAGGATTCCGAACTCCGGAATCTCGCGCACGTATGTCTCGATCTCGCGGCGGGCGTTGGCCGACGCCTGCCGGGCCAGCTCGGCGAAGAGACTCACCATGGAGGTGAGCATGCTGTTCCGGGTGAACGTTCCACAGTCGAAATCCGGACGGCCTGTGTCACTCCGCATGAACTGACGACCGGGGCAGTGGCGGCATGTTGTCACAGTGCGCAAAATTGCCGGATCCGGGCGCTGTTGACGTGCGATCTGCTTGTGAGGTCGCGGTGACGCGGGCTTAATGGGGGAGCTCGCCGAGCGGCGGGGGACGCTTCGGAGTTCTGTATACCCACATGTGTCCACGCGCGGACAATGTGCCTCGCACGCATCAAATCGACGTGCGGGAACGGCATTTCACCTGTGCACCGTGTCATGACCTTCGTCCGAACGATCCGAACGATCCGAACGATCCGGACGATCCGAACGATGCGAGATCAGGACGATGCGAGATCCGAATGATCCGAACGGGAGGCAAGCCCGTGGAAACAGGAATCAGGAAGAGATGTGTGGCGGCGGCCGCGGTCATGTCCGCGTCGGCAGCGCTCCTGGTGGGCGTGCCGGGGACCGGCTCGGCCGCTCCCGCCCCACCTGCCGCCCCCGCAGGCCTGCGGGCCTTCGGGATCACCGGTGACGGCACCCTGATGGCCACCTTCACCACCGACCGCCCGACCGTCCTCGACTGGGTCCGAGCCGTCACCGGGCTCGTCGGTGACACCAAGCTGATCGGGATCGACCACCGGGCCCAGGACGGCCTGATGTACGGCGTCGGTGACAAGGGCGGCATCTACACCATCAAGACCCCGCCGGCGACCTCCGACGTGGTCGTCACCAAGGTCTCCCAGCTCCAAGTCGCGCTGTACGGCACCAACTTCGACATCGACTTCAACCCGGCGGCCGACCGGCTCCGTGTGATCAGCGACAACGGTCAGAACCTGCGGCACAACCTCAAGGACCACACCACGGTCGAGGACGCCATCCTGACCACCCCACCGGCCACCGGGCCGACCCGGGGCGTCACCGCGGCCGCCTACACGAACAACGACCTGAACGGGACCACCGCGACCTCGTTGTTCAACATCAACACCACCACGGACCAGGTCGTCATCCAGTCACCGGCCAACAACGGCACCCTCGCCCCGACCGGTTCCCTCACCATCGACGCGGGCCCCAACGCCGGCCTGGACATCTTCAGCACGCTGGTCAACGGCAAGACGACGACGAACACCGCGTTCGCCTCGCTCACCCCGAACGGCGCGAGCACGCCGTCCCTCTACAGCGTCAACCTCTTCACCGGCGAGGTGACGTCCGCCGGGCAGTTCCCACTGAACATCACGGACCTCGCCATCACCCTGACCGGGAGCTGAGTCCTTCTGCGGGGCTCATGTCCTCGCCGCCGCGCTGCAGGCCGGATGCTTCCAGCAGGCCGCGGCGAGGACGGCGGCCGTGGCGAGCGGTGCGCGTCTCGCTCAAGTCGTCGACGCGGCCGGTGTCGTGGGCGCCGTCAGCGCCTCGGTGCGATGCTTGATTACCCGTTGCACCAGGGGGCCGACGGCGCGTCCCGGCACGAGTCTCCTTGCGACGAGACGGACGAGTCGTGGCGGGCTTCCGGCGCCGCGCCACCGAGGGCCACGAGGGCGATCAGCGTGGCCATCACGATCTGGACGTCAAGCTACTGATCCATACCTGGTCAATGCATGAGTATCCGTACTCATGACGCCCATGCCCACCCGAAGCGTCGACTCCCGTACTGCCGCCATCGACCTGCTCGTCCATGGTTGCCGGGCAGCCGCCGCGCACTGGCCGGAGGACTCCTGGGGGCCTGTCGGTACAGCGTCCCGTGTGCGCGGGTGCGCTCGCGCCGTACAGGCCTCAGACCGTCGTACAGGAATCAGGTCGCCGAGAATCCGCCGTCCACGAAGAGCGTCTGGCCGGTCACGTACTCCGATGCCCGGCTCGCCAGGAAGACCGCGACGCCGGTGAAGTCCTGCGGAAGGCCGTTGCGTCCGGTCATGGTCCGTCGGGCCATGGCCTCGGTGCGCACCGGGTCGGAGAAGACCGGCTCGGTGAGCGGGGTGTGGACGAGGCCGGGGGCGATGGCGTTGGCGCAGACGCCGTGCGGGGACCAGGCCTCGGCCTGGGAGCGGGTCAGGGCGGACAGCCCGGCCTTGGAGACGCCGTACGCGCCGCTGTTGCCGAAGGCGCGTACCGTCTGCTGGGAGGCGAGGTTGATGATGCGGCCCCAGCCCCGGCGGGCCATCGCGGGCCCGAAGCGCTGCCCGAGCAGGAAGGGCGCGTCGAGGTTGACGGCCATGGTGCGGTCCCAGTCGGCATCGGTGAGTTCGTCCATGGGCGGGCGGAGGTTGATGCCGGCGGCGTTGACCAGGATGTCGGGCTCGGCGTAGCGCTCCACCGCGTCGGACACCTCGCGTACGGACTGCCGGTCGCCCAGGTCGGCGGTGAACCAGTGTGCCGTCGCGCCCTCGGCCGCGATCTCCTCGGTGGCCCGTCGCAGGTGGTCCTCGGTGCGGGCCACCAGGATGACACCGGCCCCGGCGCGGGCCAGCGCCCCGGCGATCTCCCGGCCGATGCCCGAACTGGCGCCGGTCACCAGTGCCGTGCGCCCGTGCAGGCAGAAGAGGTCGGTGAGAAACGCGCTCATGGAGGGGCTCCGCTTCGTGTAGGCCACGGGCTGGACGGTGCTGGTGTGACGGTTGTGGCCAGTGGGGTGTTTCGTGGTGGGGGCCACGATAAGAGGGGGTCGGAATCCGGTCGCACCGGGCCCGGACCTGCGCGGTGGGTCGCGGGTGGCGTACCGGCGGAGGATCATCGAGCCGTGACCGACACCCGCCCTCTGCTCTTCCTCGACGTGGACGGCCCGCTCAACCCCTGGATGGCCAAAGGCCGTCGCAGGCCGCCGGGTTACACCACGCACCCCACCCGCCCGACCGGCTGGGAGCGGCCGCGCGAGCCGCTGCTGGTGTGGCTCAACCGCGACCACGGCCGGCTGCTGCTGGATGTGGGCTACCGGCTGGTCTGGGCCACGACGTGGAAGGCGGAGGCCAACAAGTGGATCAGGCCCGTACTGGGCCTGCCGGAACTGCCGTATGTGGACTGGCCGCAGATGCACCACCGCGACCCGGACGGCGTGCACTGGAAGACGCGTTACCTGGTGGAGTGGGCGGCCGGCCGCGACTTCGCCTGGGTCGACGACGAGATCGGCGACGCGGACCGGGCCTGGTGCGCCCGCAACCACCCGGCCGGAGGGCTGCTGTTCCGAGTCGACCCGTCGGTGGGGCTGGTCCCTGGGGACTTCACGGCGCTGGCCAAGTGGGCGGTACGACGCCGGAGTTGACGGCGAAGAGGCGTCATGGGCGGCGCGCGTGCCTTCGGATTCCGATCGCCGGGGTGGTGGCCGGGCGGGGCGCGGCGCGTTTGTGAGGGCCGTGGTCGGAGCTGTTTCCGCCGTCGTTGTCAGAGCCCTGTGGCACACTCGCCGTCGCAGTTCGATCAAAGGGTCGAACGGACGGTGCGCCAAGGGGGATTGCCGGTCATGGGCGTGAGTGTCTCGTTCATCAGTGCGACGGCGGAAGAGCTGGACAGGGCGGAGGCGGACCCCGGCTGGGCCGGTGCGTACATCGACGAGCTGTACGACAGCGACGACCCCTTGCTGAAGGCCCGTCCCCGAGGCGGACCGGACAAGGCGTGGGCCGGGCTCCAGTTCCTGCTCGACAAGACGGACGTGTACCTCGAATTCCTGATGGACGGGTACCCGATACGGGAGGACGGCACCCTGTTCGGGTGGACCGCGGAGCAGATCGAGACCGTGGCCGGGCAGCTGCGGGCCACCCCGTGGGAGCAGCTGGCGTCCCACTACGACTGGGAGCGGATGACCAAGGAAGAGGTGTATCCCGACGTCTGGAGATTCGACCCCGAGGGCGAGTTGGAGTGGCTGGAGAGCGCCTACGAAGACCTGGTCGCCTTCTTCACCGGAGCGGCCGAGGGCGGCTACGGGGCGTTCATGAACTTCAGCTTCTAGGGGAGGTCCTGCGGCCCGGGCGCACCGGGCCGGTCCGCGCGGAGCCCGCGGGCGGTGGCGCTCCGGGGCGGCCGTCCGGGCCGTGTCGGTCGGCGTCGTCCGTGCCGTACCGGTCAGTGCCGTACCGGTCAGTGCCGCCCGCGCCGTGCCAGTAAGTGCCGTACCGGTCGGTGCCGTCCGCGCCGCGTTGGTCAGCGGTGCTCGGCTATCAGGCCGCGGGCCATCGACCGGGCCCTGCGGGCGGCGTCGTGGTCGCCCTCGGCGGCGGAGATGATGGAGCCCTTCATCAGGATGTGCCAGGAGCGGGCGAAGGAGTCCGGGTCGCGCAGCCGGGCCTCCTCGGCCATGGTGCGCACGATGGTGCGGATGTTCTCCAGGTACTGGACGCTGGCGCGGCCCAGCGGGTGGTTCCAGCGCATCTCCAGCAGGACGTTGATGAAGGTGCACGCGTCGAATTCCTCGTCGTGGAACCAGTCGTCGAACACGTCGAAGATCGCCAGCAGTCGCTCCTCGGGCGTACGCCCCCGCTGCCGGGCCCCGGCCTCGACGAACCCCAGCGTCCACCGTTCCTCACGGCGCTTGAGGAAGGCCAGCACCAGGTCGTTCTTGGAACGGAAGTGGCGGTAGAGGGTGGCTTTGGCCACGCCGGACCGGCTGATCACCTCGTCCACCCCGACATCGCGTACGCCGCGCCGCGAGAAGAGCTCATAAGCGGTGTCCAGGATGCGTTCGCGCGCTTCGTTACGGGGCGGGGGTGCCGCTTGGTCGCGGGGCGGGGGTGCCTTGTGGTCCGTCGTCATCGCGAGCCTCGTGGAGGGCGGGGTGTGGTGGTACGGAAAGGGCCGTCGCGCTCAGCGTAGCCCTGGACAGAGCTTTGCGGTCCATGGATGCTGGGCCCATGTCCCCCGAGACAGAACGGTCTTGCTCGGCCCGCGACGAACCGTCGCCGGCCGGCGTACCTCCGTCAGCGGCCTATGGGGAGGAGTGGAACGGGGCCGCCGAACTGGAGCGGCTGCGTGCGGAGAACCGGCAGTTGCGGCAGGCCATCGACAGCCGCCCGGTGATCGACCAGGCGCGCGGCATCCTGATGGCCACCGAGGCGTGCACCGCCGAACAGGGCTGGGAGATCCTGCTCCGCGCCTCCCAGCGCGCCAACATCAAACTGCGGACGATCGCCGACGCCGTCGTGGCCAGCGCCAACGGCCCGCTGCCGGCGGGCCCGCCGCGGCGCGCGCTGCGCGAGGCGCTGGCCCGGCACCGGTCCTTCCGCCTGGCCGAGTCGCGCCCCTGAATCCTGTGACTGCTGTACGAAACCGACGTCGGCTGCCCGCGGCATACGCAGTCGGCGCCGCCGCCCGACGTCCCCACCGACCCGCCGCCCACGCCCCCGATCCGGCCGGAGTCTGCCGCCCGGCCCCGTCACGACGCGACGCCCTGTACCCCGTAAGCCCGCTTCGTTCCCACCCGCACCCGCCGCCTGCCCACCGTGCAGCACCGGCCCCGGACGTCCCGCCCGCCGCTGGCCGACGGCACCACTTGCACAATCTCCAGAACCGGGATGCGGCGTTCCGCGCGCAAGGGGCTGGGTACTCTCGACTCGGTCCGACGGCCGCCGGACCCGAACGAGTTCAGTCCCATCAGTCAGTTCAGTCCCATCGAGTTCAGCCCAATCGAGTCCAGGAGTACAGGAGGACACGATGACCGCTGCATCGTCGGCCGGGGTACCCGAGTCCGGTACGCCCCACCGCACCTACACAGGGCAGCGACTGCACACGGAGACCAAGCCCTCGTTCAAGACCACGGAACTCTTCGTCTTCATCGCCGCGGTGGCCGCGGTGCTGGTCGCCTCGGCCGTGGTCGGCGAGGGCGACGGGACCGTGGACCGCTTCCCCGCCGACCAGGCGTGGCTGTACGTCACCCTGCTGAGCATCGGCTACATGATCAGCAGGGGTCTGGCCAAGGCAGGCAGCCGGGAGCCGACCGAGGGTGACCGCACCTGACGCGCCAGGCTGCGGGGTCACGGCATCTGACGCGCCCGGTTGCGGGGCCCCGGCTCCGTTTTCCCTAGGCACCTCCGCCGCCGGTCCGCAGACCGGACCGGCGGCGGGCCCATCGACCGCTCAGGTCACTCCACCAGTCCCAGTACCGGCCGCAGGCCGTCCGGGCGCTCGTGCACGGGCACGTGGTCCACCGGCAGATAGGCGCAGCCCAGCGCGGTGGCCCCGCCGTCCGCCTCGCGGTCGTCGCCGACCATCAGCACGTCGGAGGGGGCCAGCCCGAGCTGCTCGCAGGCCACCGCGAACAGCTGCGGGTCCGGCTTCTGGATGCCGTGTTCGTAGGAGAGGACATACGCCTGTACGCAGCGGTCCAAGCCGTGGGCGCGGAAGACGGGGCGCAGGTCCCACCCGATGTTGCTGATCACGCCGACGCGGATGCCGCGCCGCCCCAGCGTGTCCAGCACTTCGGCGGCGTCCGGGTACGCCGACCAGGCGTCCGGCGACATATGGCGCTCGTAGAGCACGTCGTACAACTCCTCGTCCGGCAGCGGCACTTGACGGGCCAGTCCGGTATAGAGGTCGCGGTGGTGCCCGTTGCTGCGGTCGCGGATCTCCCACAGTCCGGCCAGCTCGGCGGGCATCTCGACGGGAGAGGACCCGCCGGGCAGCGCCCCCGCCCGCGCCAACTCCCCAGCCCGGACCACGACATCGGCCTCGTCCATCGCCGTACCGGTCTGCCGCAGGGCCGCCCGCAGCCAGCTCTCGGCCGACTCGATGCGAAACAACGTCCCGGAGAAATCGAAAAGCACGCCCTTGATCGTCATAGCGGCCATCCTGACCGCTCCCCGGCCCCGGTCCAAGTGCGCATCGCCGTGCGGCGGTCACCGTACGGTCCGAGCCGTCGGGCGATGGGCGCGCGGTCAGGTGACGGGCGCGCCCTCAAGCGACGGGCACGCCGTCACGCGGTGGACGCGCCCTCACTCGGTCCGGGTGCTCTGGCGCGGGCGCGGCGGCCCGTGCCGTTCGCCCGCGCCGTGGCCGTGTCGTCTCGCGTACGCGCCCGCCGCGACGGCCGCCACCGCGCCCCCCATCAGCCAGCCGGCCAGCACGTCCGTCGGCCAGTGCACTCCCAGGTACACGCGGGTGAAGCCGACACCGACGACGGAGAGTGCGGCCATCGCCCCAACGGCCCATAGCCACACGGGAGATACGGCGTGCAGGTGCAGCAGCCACAGCACCAGGCCCGCGGCGACCGCCGCCGTCATGGCGTGCCCGGAGGGGAAGGAGGCGTAGTGGGCGGAGTCGACGGGGTCCGGCCAGCGCGGGCGGTCCCGGCCGACCACTGCCTTCACCGCCTGCTGTACGGCCGCACTCGCCAGCGCGGCGACCGCGACCCACACGGCCACCATCCGCCGCGCGCGCAACAGCAGCCACCCGGCGCACACCGCCAGCAGGGCCCGCATCGCCCACGGGTCCCACACCCAGTCCGTGAGCACCCGGTTGACCTGCGTCCAGCCGGGCTCGGCCACCGCCGTACGGTGCAGGTCGGCGGTGACCGACGCGTCCCAGCCCGCCAACGGCCGCCAGCGCGACGCCACCAGGCACCACAGCACCACGGCGAGGGCGGTGAGCCCCGCTCCGACGGCCAGCGCCACGGTCCCTGGCGGGTACCGCCGCTCGCCGAACGGGACTCTGCGGGAGGTGTGCGAAGACAGACGTGGCGCCGATGACATACCCACGATCCTCGCCGAATCCCCGCTCGCCTGGCGAGCCCGCCGCACCGGAGCCGCCGGTGCCCGCCGCGTGTGCGCTACGCGAGCGCGCTGAGCCCGGGGATGAACGTCACCAGCAGCGGTACGGCCGGGACCAGCGCGGCCACCGCCGTCATCCGCAGACGGCGGGCGGGGGAGAAGCGGGGGCCGGGGGAGAGGAGGCGGTCGACGCGGCGCGGGAGTTCGGCGAGCTGGCTGGGGCAGGGCCCGAACACGCCGCGGTCCTCGTTGAGTTCGACCAGGGCCAGGGCGATGGTGAGGCGGCCGAAGCGGCGGGAGGCCGCGTCGTCGGCGGCGAGTTCCACGAGCCGGTGCACCTGGTCGCGAAACGCCGCGAAGACCGGCACCTGCGGGAAGCCGACGGCCAGCGCGGAGGCGCAGTGCAGCAGGAGGTCGTGCCGGGCCCGCGCGTGCCCCTGCTCGTGGGCTACCAGCGCATCGAGCTGACGGCCCTTCAGGCGGCGCAACGCGCCTGTGGTGATGACGAGTTGGGGCGCCGGGCCGGACAGCCACCAGGCCTGCGGACGGTTGCCCTCCAGGACGACGAGCCGGTCGCCGTCGTGCTCCTCGCCCGGCAGCCGGGGCGAGCGCAGCACCAGTTCGGCGCGCCGCTGCCGCCGCCGGGCCCGCGCGGCCCGCACCTCGCGGGTCAGCATCGCCACCGTCCACGCCCCGCCGCCCGCCAGGATGACGGCCAGCGCGCCCGCCCACGGCCCGTACGCCTTGAGCGCGTACGCCTCCACGACGGCATGCGGCGCGGGCCCGAAGACGTGGCTGCGTACGGCCTCCCACGCGGCCGCGCCGCTCAGCGACATCGCCAGCACACAGCACAGCAGCACGCCGGCCACCACGCACTGCCACACCCACAGGGCGAGCACGGGCTCCCGGTCGGGCCAGTCGGCGCGGGCCATCAGGCGCGGCGCCATCGCCGCAGCCAGCCCGCCGAGCACGATCAGCGCGAAGGGGACCATCATGCCGTTACCTTATGAGCCGCGGACAGCCGCTTGGTACGGTCCTGAGGCGGAAGTGATGTACGCCACCGGTCTTAGGCCTGCTGCTCGGCCGGAGCGCCGACCGCCTCCGGCACTGCGGTGCCCCCGTTGTCCACGGGCCGCAACAGGGGCACCCGTACGCCGAGAAGGCCGCCTGCCGCAGGGTCACTTCGCTGCGACGCAGCGGGCGGAGCGGTCCGCCTCCGGCGGACCTATGGGCCTCGCCCGCGGCGGACCCAGGTGAGGGGGGAAGCGGTGTCCCGGCCGTGCTCCAGCAGGGTCTCCGTGCGTGGGTACACGGCAGAGGAATGCCAGGCCCGCGACGATCAGGGTGAGTCCGTGCAGGAGTACGGGCCGGGGGCCGAAGCGGGCGATGAGCTTGGGGGAGGCGCCCAGGGAGAGCGCGCCGATCGCCGCCGGGACAGGGAAGATCGCGAGGCCGGTGCCGATCTCGTCCAGGTGCAGCACGTTCTGCGGATAGAGGCGGCGGAAGCGGACCGCTGAGGGGCGCCCTCCCGCGCCCCCTCACATCGTCAGCAGCATCGCGAACATGGCGATGCCCATGGCGACCCGGCACCCGCCCACCAGCTCGGGGCGCCCGGCGGTCACCGGCCCGTGCGCCAGTGCGGCGGCCGGCGCCAGGCGTATCCCGGCGGCGATGACGAACACGGCGTAGTAGGCGAGCAGCAGGCCGGTCAGCACCGGCAGCCCGCTCGAAGCTCCGCCCGCCGTGCCGTGCGCCGTATGTCCTTGGGACGCCGCGGCCGCCGGGCTCAACGGGCCCATGGCCAGCGCCATATGGATCATCGCCAGCGCTCCTACGGCGTGGTGCGGATGGCGGCGTACCAGGGCCCAGATCCCCGCCGCTGCGAAGACGGCGGTGAACGGCCACGGCCACCAGGCCGCCGCGGTGATCGCGCCGACGGGCGCCGCCATCACCGCCATGCCCAGCCCCATCAGTGCCTCGCCGCCCGCCTCCCGGCGCTGCACGGCCGTGCCCGTACGCGACCTGGACAGGCAGTACGTGCCGGCGGCTGCGCACAGCAGCACCAGCAGCCAGCCGACCAAGGGCGGAGCGTGCACGGAACACCTCCCCACGAGTCCGTACGCCCGCAGGATGCCCGAACCCGGCTCGGCACACGTCGGCGCACAGGAGCGCACGGGCGCAGTGGGGGCGCGTAGTGGGGCGCTCGGGCCGGAAGCAGGGGGAGAGGGAGGGGCAGAAAAAGAATTACCCCGGCTCGTATTGACGGCCGGGGTAATTCTCTGCGTATATTGAAGGCTTCCATGTCTTGCGTTAGTCGAAGACGTATGGCCACCTTTCAAATTCACTGTATCGAAGCGGGGCTGAATTGTCAAACGAGGAATTGCGGAACGAGCAGGAATTCATTGATCTGCTCTATGTGCGGCTGGCCGAGCTGCGCAGGGACGCGGAGCAGGCCGTACGGGCGGCCCTGCCGTTGGAGGGCAACAACTTCCAGGCACGGCTGGAGCGCGACGTCGTGGTGAGCGAGCAGTCCGGTCTGCTGGCCGCCTTCGACGCGGGCGAGCGGGGCCTGTGTTTCGGACGGCTGGCATTTCGCGACGGCCGCGATCACCACATCGGCCGGATCGGTATCCGGCGCGACGACGCGGAACGCACGCCGATGGTCATCGACTGGCGGGCCGACGTCGCCCGTCCCTTTTATCTCGCCACCGGCCACACCCCGATGGGGCTGCGCCGCAGGCGCCACATCACCACCGAGGGGCGGCGGGTCACCGCCCTGCACGACGAGATCCTGGATCTCGACGACGCGGTGCGCACCGGCCACGAGGGCACCGACGCGGACGCCGTCCTGCTGTCCGCGCTGGACGCCGCGCGCACCGGCCGGATGCACGACATCGTGCAGACCATCCAGGCCGAGCAGGACCGGATCATCCGCGCCCCGCACCGCGGCGTGCTCGTCGTGGAGGGCGGCCCCGGCACCGGCAAGACCGTCGTCGCGCTGCACCGCGCCGCTTATCTGCTGTACGCGCACCGGGAGCTGCTGGCCCGCCGCGCCGTGCTCATCGTCGGCCCCAACGCGGCGTTCCTGAGCTACATCGCCGAGGTGCTGCCCTCGCTCGGCGAGACGGGCGTACTGCTCGCCACGCCCGGCGAGCTCTTCCCGGGAGTGACCGCGAGCGGCACGGACACCGCCAGGGCCGCCGAGGTCAAGGGCGGCGCGGCGATGGCCGAGGCGCTGGCCCGTTTCGTACGCGACCGGCAGACGGTGCCCGACCCGGTGACCGTCCTCGACCACGAGGACGGTGAGCTGCTGCTGGACGCGGAGATGGCCGACCAGGCGCGGCGCCGGGCGCGCGAGACCGGGCTGCCGCACAACCTGGCCCGTCCCCACTTCGCCTTCCGCGTCATCGACGCGCTGACTGCGCAGCTGGCCGAGCGGATCGGCGCGGACCCCTTCGGCGGGCCCAACCTGCTGGGTCCCGACGACATCGCCCAGCTCGGCAAGGGCGTCGCGGCCAGCCGCGAAGTGCACGCCGCCATCGAGGAGTTGTGGCCCACCCTGACGCCGCAGCAGCTGGTCGCCGACTTCCTCGCCGACCCCGTCCACCTCCCGGACGCCGACGCGGACGCGATCCGCCGAGGCCCCGGCCACGACGGCAGCTGGACCCCCGCGGACATCCCGCTGCTGGACGAGGCCGCCGAGCTGCTGGGCGAGGACGACTCGGCCGCGCGCGCCCTGGCCGAGGCCGAGCGCCAGGAGAGGATCGCCTACGCGCAGGGCGTACTCGACCTCTCCTACGGCTCGCGCACCCAGGAGTTCGAGGACCGCGACGACGAGGACTCCGAGGTGCTGGCCGCGCACGACCTGGTCGACGCCGAGGCGCTGGCCGACCGGCACGAGGAGGCCGACCACCGCAGTGCCGCCGAACGCGCCGCCGCCGACCGCACCTGGGCCTTCGGCCACATCATCGTGGACGAGGCGCAGGAGCTGTCGGCGATGATGTGGCGGCTGCTGATGCGCCGCTGCCCGACCCGCTCGATGACGCTGGTCGGCGACCCGGCCCAGACCGCCGAACCGGGCGGCTGCGGCTCGTGGCAGGAAATCCTGCGGCCCTACGTCGAGGACCGCTTCGAGCTCGTCCGGCTCGGCGTCAACTACCGCACGCCGACGGAGATCATGGACGTCGCGGCGCAGGTGCCGCGCGGCGCCGATGCCTCCTTCCGGCCGCCGCGCTCCATCCGTTCCACCGGGATACGGCCCTGGGCGCGCCAGTGCGACGACCTGGCGCACGCGGTCGCCCAGGCCGTTGCGGAGGAGACGGCCCGCGGTACGGAGGGCCGCCTCGCGGTGATCGCGCCGCGTGCCCATCACGAGGCGCTGGCCGCCGCCCTCCCAGCCGCCTCGGCCGGCCCCGCCCCGGACCTGACCAGCGCGCTGGTCCTGCTGGATCCGCGCCAGGCCAAGGGGCTGGAGTTCGACTCGGTGCTCGTCGCCGAGCCGGGGGAGTTCGGCACCAGCGATCTGTACGTGGCCCTGACGCGCGCCACCCAGCGCCTGGGTGTCCTGCACACCGGGCCGCTGCCGACGTCGCTGCGGACGGCGTCGCTGGACGGTGCGACGGGCGTCCGGTGAGCCGTTGCGCGCCGCGGGACGTGCCGTGGTGACACTGCGGGCCGGTGGGTGCCGGTCGCGCCCACGCGGTGGAGCCGCACAGCGATGCAGCCCCGCGTCCCTTGGGGGCGCGGGGCGCCGTACGAAGGGCGCGGCGCTCCCTGTCAGCGCGGCCGACGCGGGGGCGCGGATGCGGCCGTCAGCGCGATGACCTGGTCCAGGGCCGGGTACGCGGTGGCGCTCGGGGGGCGGCTGTAGCCGACGATCAGGCCCTGTGAGCGGCGCGGGCCGTGCCAGAACTGGCCCAGGCCGAGCAGGGCGACGGACCGCTCGCGGGCCCGGGCGATCAGCTCTTCCTCGTCCCGGACGGTCAGTACGGCGTGCAGGCCGGCGGCGATGCCGGTCAGGGGCAGCCCGGCGGCGATCAGGTGGTCGCGTCTGCGCCGGTACTCGCCGCGGGTGTGGCGTACGTGCCGGTCGAAGCGTCCGCCGCGGATCATTTCCGCCAGGGCTATCTGGTCCAGTGGCGGGGCCTGTTGGCGCGCCAGCCGGTCGATGACGGGCCGCCCGAGCCGGGGCGGGATCACCAGCCAGCCCAGGCGCATCGCGGGGGCGAGGGTCTTGGAGGTGGTGCCGCCGTAGACGACGCGGGCCGGATCGAGGGCGTGCAGGGCGCTCACCGGTTTGCGGTCGAAGCGGTACTCCCCGTCGTAGTCGTCCTCGATCACATAGCCGTCCACCCGCCGCGCCCACTCGATGAGCTTTCTGCGGCGGGCCGGGCTCAGGGTGACGCCCATCGGGAACTGGTGGGCCGGGGTCGCCAGTACGGCGCGGGCGGGCGTGGCCGCGAGCGCGGTGACGTCCAGGCCGTTCGCGTCCACGGGGACGGGGTGGATGGTCAGGCCCGCGTGGGCGACGACCCTGCGGTGCACATCCAGGCAGGGGTCCTCCATCGCGAGGTCGCGCAGGCCCAGTTCGCGCAGCGTCTCGGCAACCAGCGCGAGGCCGTCGGCGAAGCCGCTGGTCACCAGGGTCTGGGCGGGGCGGGCGAGCACACCGCGGGTGCGGTTGAGGTAGTCGGCCAGTACGGAGCGCAGTTCGGGCCGGCCGCGCGGGTCGCCGTAGCCGTACACATCGGCGGCGGAGCGGGTCGCGGTGCGCACGGCCGCCGCCCAGGCCCGGCCGGGGAAGAGCGAGGTGTCGGGTACGCCGGGACGCAGGTCCCACCGCACGGGCGCGTCCGCCTCGCGCGGCTCGGCCGCGGGTGCGGGCAGCGGTGCGGCGCCCGCGTGCCCGGCGACGCGGGTGGGTGCGCCCTGCCGTGTGACCAGCCAGCCCTCGGCGGCCAGTTGGGCGTACGCCTCGACGACGGTGCCCCGGGCGACACCGAGCAGCGTGGCCAGGGCGCGGGTGGAGGGCAGCGGGTCGCGTGCCCGCAGCCGGCCGGTCCTGATGGCTGTGCGCAGCGCGCCCTCCACCGCGACTTTCAGCGGCAGGGAAGGGTCCAGTTCCAGATGAAGGTCCACAACTGGTCCAGCATATGCGGCGGGAACTGGTTCGTTTTCGTGGACCAGTGCACACCGCCGAAATACGGTGCCAACATGACTTCACAGCACCTGAATTCCGCCAAGGAATGGCGGGAAACATGCCGTCCGGCGCAGCGCGCGGACGAGGGCATCGCAGCGTGGCGGATCGTCTCGGTGGTGGCGCGCCTCGCGCTGGCCGCCGCCTTTCTCTCCGCGGTCGCCGACCGCACCGGACTGTGGGGAGCGCCCGGCACGAACGTCGTGGCCTGGGGAAACTTCGACGCCTTTGTGGCCTACACCGGCCGGCTCTCGCCGTATCTGTCCGGTTGGGCACTGCAGGGCGTCGCGGTGGCCGCGACGGTCGCCGAACTCTTCCTCGGCCTCACCCTGCTCCTCGGGGTGGCGCTGCGCTGGTCGGCCTGGCTGAGCACGGCCCTGCTGCTGGTCTTCGGCCTGTCGATGGCCGTCTTCGTGAACCCGGAATTCCCTTTGAACTTCTCGGTGTTCAGCGCCATGGCCGCCTCGGCCATGCTCGCCATGGCCCCGCGCAACGCCCTGATATTCACCCTGGACCGAAAACTGCCCCAGCGACTGGAACGCCTCAACACCCGCCGGTTCGGCACCTCCCGGCCCTCGGAATCCGGCGCGGGCGGGCCGAATCCAGAGTAGGCCGGGAGCGCAGCGGGTGCTCGGCGATGACGAGTCCGCCCGGGTGGTCGGCGCATGGATCACCCGGTGCGGCGGACGCCCTGCTGCCGCAGTGCTAGCCGAAGGTGAGGACGGGCTTGATGACGTGGCCTGCTGAAGCAGCCTGAGCGGCGGCCTCGATGTCGGTGAAGTGAAACTCGGTGATGAGTTTCTCCAGCGGGAGTTTGCCGTGCCGGTAGAGGCCGATCAGCTGTGGGATGGCCTGGGCGGGTACGGCGTCGCCCTCGATCACGCCCCGGATGGTGAGCCCTTTGGTCATCACTGGCATGGTGTCGAACGAGGCCGTGCCGATGCCGACCAGGGCGAGTGTGCCCTGTTGGCGCAGGGCGCCGATGGCCTGGGAGACCACAGCCGGCCGGCCTGTCGTGTCGATGGCGTAGTGCGGCCCTCGGTGGGTGAGGTCGCGTACGGCCGCCGCCACATCGTTTTCGGAGGTGGGGTCGACAACGGCTGCGGCGCCGAGTTCCTGGGCCATCGCGCGGCGCGAGGGGACGGGATCGACGGCGACAACGGTGCAGCCGTCGGCGACGGCTGCGATGACGGCGCTCAACCCGACGCTGCCGGCGCCGAAGACGGCCAGGGCAGCGCCCGCTGACGGCCGCAGGACGCTGCGGACGGTGCCGACGCCTGTTTGGACGCTGCAGCCCAAGGGGGCCACCACAGTTGGGGGCAGGTCAGCGGGGACCTTGATGGTGTTGCTCTCGGCGGTGAGGCAGTGGGACGCGAAGGCGGACTGGCCGAAGAAGCTGCCGTAGACCGGCGTGCCGTCGGTGCGGGAAAGAGGAGTGCTGCCGTCGGGCCGAGAGCCGCTCGCGTTCAGGGCTCCGGCGTGCTCGCAGTAGGCCGGACGTCCCGTCGCGCACTGCTCGCAGGCGCCGCAGCTTCGGTACGTCAGGCACACGGTGTCGCCGGGGACGACGCTGGTCACCGCGTCTCCCACGACCTCGACCACGCCCGCGCCCTCGTGGCCGAAGACCATGGGTAAGCGTTCTTGGGGCCAGCCCTGCTGCATGCTGAGGTCGGTGTGGCAGATGCCTGCGGCGGTGGTCCGGACCAGGATCTCGTTCGGCCGTGGCGCGTCGAGGTCGAGGTCGCGGAGGGTGAAGGGGCCGCCGGGGGACTCCACCAGTGCTGCTCGTATCCGCACGTGCGTCTTCCCTGCATTCTTGGTCGCTGTGGACACTGCGGCGGGACAGAGCCCTTGCCCGCCCTGGGGGGTTGGGGCAAGGGCGGGTTCCGTCAGGGCCGGTAGCGCAGTGGGTGGTCGGCCGGGATTTCTACGAGGACGATCTGGTGGCCGTCGGGGTCGGTGATCCACATTTCGATGAGGCCCCAGGGCTGCTGTACGGGGGGCTCGACGATGGTGACGCCGCGTTCGGCCAGTTCCTTGTGGGTGGCGTGGACGTCCTGGACCTGGAGCCACAACTGGAGTGTGGGGGCCGGGGTTTCCCCGGTGCTGCCCGATACCTCCAGGAAGCCGTTGCCGAGGAAGTAGACGGTGCCGCGTTCGGGGCCCGTGCCGAATTCGCGGTAGATCGCCAGGCCCAGGGTCCGGCCGTAGAAGTCCCTCGACCGGTCCGGGTCGGACGGTCGCAATAGCACCCTGCTGCTCAGTACATGCACCATGCTGTGGACCCTACGCCGAAGTGCCCGGTGCGCCATCCCGGCAGGAGGCGGAATCCGGGCAGGTCCGGTGGGGGGAGCGTGGGGGAGGGCGGGGTTGTTAGCCTCCTTGTCAGACGTGTTCCGTCCCGGAGAGGACCTTGCGCACCATGCCCACCACCGAGCTGACCTTCCGCGCCGCCACCGATGCCGACATTCCCGGGCTCGTCGAGCTCATCGAGTCGGCGTACCGGGGGGACGCGAGCCGGGTGGGCTGGACCACGGAGGCGGATCTGCTGGACGGGCAGCGCACCGACCCCGAGGGGGTGGCCGCTGTGGTCCGCGATCAGGCCAGCCGGCTGCTGATCGCCGAGCGGGAGGGCGAGCTGATCGCCTGCTGCCAGCTCGAACAGCGCGGTGAGCACGCCTACTTCGGGATGTTCGCGGTGCGCCCGGAGCTCCAGGGCGGCGGTCTGGGCAAGGTGATCATTGCCGAGGCGGAGCGGACCGTCGAGCGGGAGTGGGGTGCCCGCGAGATGCATATGACGGTGATCAAGCAGCGTGCGGAGCTGATCGCGTACTACGAGCGCCGCGGGTACCGGCGTACCGGGCAGCTGAGCCCGTTCCCGTACGGTGACGAGCGCTTCGGTATCCCGCGGCGCACGGACCTCGCCTTCGAGCTGCTGGTCAAGCAGCTCGGCCAGGAGAGCTGACCCGGCGCGAGGGAAGCGGGGGGAGCGGGGAGCGGGGCCCGCTCAGGCGGTGAAGCGGACGGCCCGGCGGATCTCGGGGAAGTCCGTCACCGCCCCGTCCAAGCCCAGGCCGCGCACCAGGCGCAGGTGGTCGTGGGTGTTGACGGTCCAGCCCAGGACCTTCAGGTCCGCGGCGTGTGCGCGCTCCACCAGTTCCAGGGTGAGCCTGCGGATGTTCAGGGAGACCATCGGGGCGCCCACCGCCAGGGCGCGGTCCACGACGTCGGCGCCGTAACGGCTGGCGACCAGGCCGGTGCGTACGCCCGGCAGCAGCTTGCTGATCGCGGCGAGCGCCTCGTCGTGGAAGGAGATCACCTCGACGCGGCCGACGAGGTCGTGCTCGCGCATGACCGAGGCCAGTGCCTGTGCGGCGGCCACGTCCTTGATCTCCGCCTGGAGCGGCGCCGAGACCGCTTCGAAGACCTCCTCGAAGACGGGGATGCGCTCGCCGTCGCCGGCGTCCAGCTCCCGCAGTTCGGCCAGGGTGAAGTCGGCGATGGGGCCTTGGCCGTCGGTGGTGCGGTCCACGTCGGCGTCGTGCATCACCACGAGCGCGCCGTCCTTGCTCAGGTGCAGGTCCAGCTCGATGACGTCGAGCCCTTCGTGCTGTGCGCGCACGAAGGAACGCAGGGTGTTCTCCGGCTCCACGCCCATGATCCCGCGGTGTCCGATGGTGAGGAAGGACAAGGCTGCCTCGCTTCTGTCGGCTCGGTGAGTGCGCCGGCCCCGGGGCAGGGCGCACGGCACGGTAGGTGCACGCCCGGCGGAGGGTGCACGAAACGGCGGCCAGCCTAACGGGCGGCGATCGCGATGGGGCGTAGCCCGGACGGCGCCGTCACCCCCGTCGTCCCGGCGGCGTGGCCGGAACGCGCGCCCGCGACGCCCAGGATCAGGCCGGTGATGACGGCGACGACGATGACGGCACGAGTGCTCACGCGGGCCAACTCCCAAGAGGCGGGGACGGGATGGGGCACGCCTCGTCCTATCCGCATGCGGGCGGGCCGCGCGAGTCGCCTCACCCGTGCGTGGGCGCGTCCTGTGCGCGCTGACGCGCAGGGCCGGTACGAACACCTATGCCCCTGTCATGGCCGCGATGCCCCGGGCGGAGGTGGGTTCTCCCGGTTTGTTCCACCGCTTTCCGGCTCTTCAAGAGCGACGGGAAGAGGGGCGGTGCAGGCCATCCGGAATGGCAGAAAGTGCCGCCAAGGTGTCTAGTGGCCGGAAAAACATCCGTGACCATGGGGTGGTCACCGAATATTTTTCTCCAGGCCCCCTTGAGGGAGTGATCCCTGGCTCGCTACCGTGGTCACACAACACGATCTCCTGCCGGAGGGTAGTCATGACGGAAATTTTTTCGCCTGTGGGTGCCCAGGGGGGCACTGTCACCGCAGAGCGTGTGGTGGAGCACCCGGCGTGGCCGGCGCTCAAGGACGCGGTGGAGGCCATCCGTCCCTGGCAGTCCAAGGACGGCTCCATCGACCTTGAGGCGGAGGGCGCGCCGAGCGCCCAGGCCGTCCGGCGTGAGGTCGAGCGCGCCATAGCGGCCATCGAGGAGCTCGCCCCGCTGCTCCCGCACGACGCCGCCTACCACCGGGCGCTCGTGGCCGACCTGCGCCGCTGGGCCGACGGGGGCTTCGCCGTCCCCGACTTCCTGGACTCGCTGCTGGCCTTCCACCCCGCCCAGGGGCGCGCCGACGGCCTGCAGCACCTGGTCGTCTTCCCCATGTACACCCAGAACGGCAACCCGGACCGCAACTTCGAGGCCGTCGTGCTGCGCATGGTCTGGCCGCAGTGGCTGGCCGAGCTGGAGCGCACCCGCTACGACAACCCGCTGTTCTGCGGGATCACCTTCGAGGACTTCACCTCCGGGTACGACACCAATTCCGCGGTCCTCTTCCCCGAGACCATCGCCGTGCGCAAGGCCCCCGAGCGCTTCACCTGGGGCGGCATCTTCTGCGACCGCGAGGCCGCCCGCTTCCGCCGGGTCAGCGAGGCCGCCGTGGACATCCTGGGCGTCCAACTCCCCGACGACATCAAGGAGATGCTCGCCGACCAGCAGCGCTGCCAGGAGGCGTTCGTGCTGTGGGACATGGTCCACGACCGCACGCACAGCCACGGCGACCTGCCCTTCGACCCCTTCATGATCAAGCAGCGGCAGCCGTTCTGGATGTACGGCCTGGAGGAGCTGCGCTGCGACCTGACCGCCTTCAAGGAGGCCGTCAAGCTGGAGGCCGAGGGGGTGCCCCAGGCCCGTGACGTGCAGTACGCCGTGATCTTCGACCGGCTGTTCCGCTTCCCGGTCACCGGTGACCGGGTGCGCAACTACGACGGCCTGGGCGGCCAGCTGCTCTTCGCCTACCTGCACCGGCACGACGTCGTACGCTGGACGGACAACACACTGCACATCGACTGGGAGCGGGCCCCGAAGGTCACCAACCAGCTGTGCGGCGAGATCGAGCAGCTCTACCGCGACGGCATCGACCGGCCCAAGCTGGTCCACTGGTTCGCCGCCTACGGTCTCGTCTCGACCTATCTCGCCCCGCACCCGGGCTCGGTCTGGGCCAAGGGTCCCGACGCCCTGGACCTGGACCAGCCGCCGCGCAAGCTCGTGGACGACGTGCTGCCGGACGAGTTCCCGCTGAGCATGTTCTACGAGGCGCTGGCCAAGAAGCTGCGCTCGGTGATTGCCTCTACCAAGGGCATCACGGCCGACAGCGACGTGCTGGCGGCGGCGTGAGGGCCGAGGGCGAGCAGCAGGAGGAGGCGGCAGACATGACAGGGACGACTACTTCGACGGACGGCCAGGGGTCGCTGGAGGGCGCGGTCGTCGCGGTGGCCGGAGCGGCGGGCCCCGCGGGCCGGGCCACCCTGCTGCGGCTGGCCGAGGCCGGTGCGACGGTGGTGGCGGCGGACGCGGACGCGGCTCGGCTGGCGGAGGCGGTGGACGCGGCGCGCTACGCCCACGGCGGCGCGACGGTCACCGGCGACACCGTGGACCTGCTGGATTTGGCGGCCACCAGGGAGTGGGCGGACCGCACCGAGAAGGAGTTCGGGCGGATCGACGGCCTGGTGCACCTGGTGGGCGGCTGGCGCGGCTCGGCCTCCTTCGCCCAGACCGACCTCGCCGACTGGGACGCACTGGAAAAGCTCCTGATCCGCACCGTGCAGCACACCTCGCTGGCCTTCCAGGGAGCCCTGGAGCGCTCCGGCAACGGCCGGTACTTGCTGATCAGCGCCGCCGGGGCGAGCAAGCCCACGGCGGGCAACGCCGCCTATGCCTCGGCCAAGGCCGCAGCGGAGGCGTGGACGCTGGCGCTGGCGGACGCGCTGCGCAAGGCCGGGGGCGAGGACGGCCCGCGGGCCGCGGCTGCGATCCTGGTCGTCAAGGCGCTCGTCCATGATCAGATGCGCGCCGAGCGACCGAATGCCAAGTTCGCGGGCTTCACCGATGTCACGGAGCTGGCCGAGGCCATCACCGGCGTCTGGAACCGGCCCGCCCGGGAAGTGAACGGACAGCGCCTGTGGCTGACCCCCGAGCCGTGACCGCCAGGAAGCACCTGGCGGCCGACGACGCCGCGAAGACCGACGCCCGTCGGCACCACGACCCCGAAGTGCGCGGCTTCGCCAGTGACAACTACGCCGGCGGGCACCCGGAGGTGATGGCCGCCCTGGCCCTGGCCAACGGCGGCCACCAGATCGCGTACGGCGAGGACGAGTACACCGAGAACCTCCAGCGCGTCATCCGCAGCCACTTCGGCTCGCGCGCCGAGGCGTTCCCGGTCTTCAACGGCACCGGCGCCAACGTCGTCGCCCTCCAGGCGATGACGGACCGCTGGGGCGCGGTGATCGCCGCGGACACCGCGCACATCCACGTGGACGAGTGCGGTGCGCCCGAGCGCGTGGGCGGCCTGAAGCTGCTGACGGTCCCCACCCCGGACGGCAAGCTCACCCCCGAGCTCATCGACCGGGAGGCGTACGGCTGGGACGACGAACACCGCGCCATGCCGCAGGTCGTCTCCCTCGCCCAGAACACCGAACTGGGCACGGTCTACACCCCCGAGGAGATCCGGGCGATCTGCGAACACGCCCATGAGCGCGGCATGCTGGTGCATCTGGACGGCGCGCGCATAGCCAACGCCTCGGCGTCGCTGGACGTGCCGATGCGCGCGTTCACCAACGCCGCGGGCGTGGATGTGCTCTCGCTGGGCGGCACGAAGAACGGTGCGCTCTTCGGCGAGGCCGTGGTGGTGATCAACCCCGATGCCGTACGGGCGATGAAGCATCTGCGCAAGCTGTCCATGCAGCTGGCCTCCAAGATGCGCTTCGTATCGGTGCAGTTGGAGGCGCTGCTGGCCAAGGACCTGTGGCTGCGCAACGCCCGGCACGCCAACGCGATGGCCCAGCGGCTGGCCGAGGGCGTGCGCGCGGTGGGCGGTGTGGAGATCGTCCACCCCGTCCAGGCCAACGCCGTCTTCGCCCGTCTGCCCAACGACGTCAGCGAGCGCCTCCAGAAGCGCTACCGCTTCTACTTCTGGGACGAGGCCACCGGACTGGTCCGCTGGATGTGCTCCTTCGACACCCGCGAGGACGACGTGGACGGCTTCGTGGAGGCGCTGCGCGAGGAGCTGGGCCGCTAGCGGGTGCCTTGCTGACGGACAGCGGTGGGACCACGACCGTGGTGCAGTGCGGTGGACTGCTAGGTGCAGTTTGCTGAACTGTGCCCGGTCGTGCTCCAATGCCTCCGGGAGGCCGCCGGGCGGCCCTTCCCGTGGCAGACGCTCCCCACCGAACTCCGAGGACGCCGGCGATGACCCTGAATCTGCACGTCTCCGACCCGGTACGCGCCCTGGCGCCCGGTTTCGCCTACCTCGCCGTGGAGGCGCACGGGCTGACCAACGGGCCCAGCGACGAGGCCAGTTCGGCCCTGCTGGAGGAGGCCGCCCGCCGCCTGGCCGAGCGCCTGGACGGCAGGGCCCCGCAAGAGGACCCGCACATCGCCGCCTGGCGCGCCGCCTACACCGCCTTCGGCACCAAGCCCTCGCGCACCCGCAACTCCGCCGAGGCGCTCGCCAAGCGCGCCCTGGCCGACGGCGGACTGCCCCGCATCAACCGCCTGGTCGACCTCTACAACGCCATCAGCGTCGCCCACCTCATCCCCGTCGGCGGCGAGGACCTGGACCGCATCCAGGGCGATATGCACCTGGTGCGCGCCGGCGGTGAGGAGGAGTTCCACACCGCGGCGGGCGGCGAGAGCGTCGTGGAGCACCCCGAGCCCGGCGAGGTCGTCTGGCGCGACGCGGTGGGCGTGACCTGCCGCCGCTGGAACTGGCGCCAGGGCGTACGCACCCGGCTGACCGAGGAGACCACCAGCGCGCTGTTCCTGCTGGAGCGGATGGCACCGATGCCGCCGGCCGAGGTGGAGGCGGCGGCCGCCGAACTCGCCGAGTCGCTGCAGAAGTTCTGCCCCGAGGCACGCATCCACCTCGGCGAGCTCCAGGCGTAGCGGCCCGGCCGGAGGCTAGAGCGTGCCGGGTGCCGGGGCCGTGCCGCCCAGGTGCTGGGGGACCCACCAGGTGTCGTCCGCGTCCTTGGGGCGTACGGGATAGGCCCGCTGTGCCGCCTCCAGGAGGTCCTGCACCCGCGAGCGCAGCCGGTCGGTGATCTTCTCCGCCTGGTCCTCGGGGGCGGCTTCCACCGGCTCGCCGACCCGGATCGTGATCGGGATGTGGTTGCGGCCCAGATCGCGCTTGTGGCCCTTGGTCCACAGCCGCTGGGTGCCCCACAGCGCCATCGGCAGCAGCGGCACCCCGGCCTCCTGTGCCAGGCGCGCGGCGCCCGACTTGAAGGTCTTCAGGGTGAAGGACTCCGAGATGGTGGCCTCGGGGAACACCCCGATGATCTCGCCGGAGCGCAGCGCGGTCAGCGCGTGCTTGTAGGCGTGCACCCCTTGCGTACGGTCCACCGGGATGTGCTTCATCGCGCGCATCAGCGGCCCGGACACCTTGTGCCGGAAGACCGACTCCTTGGCCATGAAGCGCACCAGGCGCTTGGCGGGCCGGGCCGCCAGGCCGCAGAAGATGAAGTCCAGATACCCGATGTGGTTGCTCACCAGGACCGCGCCGCCGCGCCGCGGGATGTTCTCCGTACCGGCGATGTCGAACTTCAGGTCGAGCGCCTTGAAGGCCGTCCGCGCGAAGCCGATCACTGGGGGATAGACGAGCTCTGCCATATCGGGGAACCCCTTCTGTGCCTGGGGAGGGTGCTCCCGGCGGGAAGAATACGAAGCATACGCAACCGTAGGTTGCCGGTCTCTGGGAGATCGTGCCTGATCACAGACCCGGCGACCAGTTCACCGCCGCCCGCGGGCGGGAGATCCTCGTCACGTCGGCGGACGGTCGGGCCCGCCGCCCCTCGCCACCGAAGGTACACCCGGAACCCGGGAATGTTCGCGGCGCCGTGAGCGCTTCAACGGGCTAGGACAAGGCCGGTGGTGCGCGGGATGCGGACCGCCGGCGCCGCGAGCGGGAGGCTGAAGGTGCGGGAGAAGGACGGGGCGGCCGTGCTGAGCGCGGCCGAGGTCGGGGCCGAGCTGGGCGGCCGGGCCACTCTGGTGCAGTTCTCCAGCGCCTTCTGCCAGCCCTGCCGGGCCACCCGGCGCACGCTCACCGAGGTGGCCGACATGGTCCAGGGGGTGGCGCACATCGAGGTCGACGCGGAGGCGCACCTGGACCTCGTACGCCGCTTGAACATCCTTCGCACCCCGACCGTGCTGGTGCTCGACGCGGGCGGCACGGTCGTACGGCGGGCGTCCGGCCAGCCGCGCAAGGCGGATGTCATCGCCGCCCTGGGGGAGGCGGTCCGTGATTGATCTCCCAGATGCCCGGCGCCACTTGACTGCGTGGGACACGCATCGTCAGTCTGACGTAATGCGGCCAGGATTCCTTCTCTACGGACGCGCGCACGTGGACCTTCTGCGCACCGCGAGCGCGCGCTGTCCGGGCTGGTGAGCAACGACGACAGCACCACCGTCGTCGGCCCCGCCGACGGCGGCACCGCTCCGGCTCGTACACCACAGCAGAAGGACAACTCCATGACGGTCTCGTCCGACCTCGCCACGTCCCCGACCGCCGCCCCCGAACTCCTGCGCTCCGTCTTCCGCCGGCACGCCGCGGGCGTGGCCGTGATCACCGCGGCGCACGGCAGCCGCCCCGTCGGCTTCACCGCGACCTCCCTGACCTCCGTCGCCGCCGAACCCCCGCTGCTCTCCTTCGGTATCAGCACCACCGCCTCCAGCTGGCCCGCCGTCTCCGAGGCCGGCCACATCGGCGTGCACATACTGGGCGAGCACCAGCAGGAGCTGGCCGCCACCTTCGCGCGCAGCGGCGCCGACCGCTTCGGCGCGCCCACCTCCTGGCACTACGGCCCCGAAGGGGTGCCGCTGCTGGACGGCGTACTGGCGTGGATGGTGTGCGAGGTCATCGCCCGTATCCCCGCCGGGGACCACCGCATCGTGCTGGCCCGCGCGGCGCACGGCGACCCGTCGGGCCAGGGCCGCCCGCTGCTGTACCACCAGGGCCGCTTCAACGCGCTGCGGGACTGAGGCGTCCCCGCGCCCGCCTGTTCGGGGCCGTTGGGAAGGTCACAGTTCGACGGCCTTGATTCCGGGGAATGGGGTGGGTGTACTAGCGAGTAACATTCCGGTCGGCGCGGGGATCCCATCCCGACCGGGAGCCGCCCCCATAGGCGCCTATGCTGCCCATACAAGGCAGTTCGAAAGCGACGAAGCAGGTAGGAGAGCCGGCGTGAGCTTGAGGATCGTTGTCTGTGTGAAGTACGTGCCCGACGCCACCGGCGACCGGCACTTCGCCGATGACCTGACACTCGACCGTGACGACGTGGACGGTCTGCTCTCTGAGCTGGACGAGTACGCGGTCGAGCAGGCCCTGCAGATCAAGGAAGCGGCCGACGACGCCGAGATCACGGTCCTGACCGTCGGCCCCGAGGACGCCAACGACGCGCTGCGCAAGGCGCTGTCGATGGGCGCCGACAAGGGCGTGCACGTCGAGGACGACGACCTGCACGGCACCGACGTGCTGGGCACCTCGCTGGTGCTGGCCAAGGCCATCGAGAAGACCGGCTACGACCTGGTCATCTGCGGTATGGCCTCCACCGACGGCGCGATGGGCGTGCTCCCGGCGCTGCTGGCCGAGCGCCTGGACGTGCCGCAGGTGACGCTGCTGTCCGAGGTCTCGGTCGAGGGCACCACCGTCAAGGGCCGCCGCGACGGCGACACCGCCACCGAGCAGCTGGAGGCCGCGCTGCCGGCTGTCGTGTCCGTCACGGACCAGTCCGGCGAGGCCCGTTACCCCTCCTTCAAGGGGATCATGGCCGCCAAGAAGAAGCCGGTCGAGTCCCTGGAGCTGGACGACCTGGACATCGACGCGGACGAGGTCGGCCTGGAGGGCGCCTGGACCAAGGTCGAGGACGCCACGGAGCGCCCGGCGCGCACGGCGGGCACCGTCGTCAAGGACGAGGGCGAGGGCGCCAAGCAGCTCGCCGAGTTCCTCGCGGGCCAGAAGTTCATCTAAGGGCCCCAGCCCACTCAACCGTCCTCATCTTCCCCGCAGGAGAGCAATCCCATGGCTGAAGTCCTTGTCTACGTCGACCACGTGGACGGCGCCGTCCGCAAGCCCACCCTCGAACTGCTCACCCTCGCCCGCCGTATCGGCGAGCCCGTGGCCGTCCACCTCGGTGCCAACGCCGAGGAAGCCGCGAAGGTGCTGGGCGAGTACGGCGCGGTGAAGGTGCTGGCCGCCGACGCCCCGGAGTTCACCGAGTACCTCGTCGCCCCCAAGGTCGACGCGCTGCAGGCCGCCTACGACGCCGTCTCCCCGGCCGCCGTGCTGGTCCCCTCCTCCGCGGAGGGCAAGGAGATCGCGGCCCGCCTGGCGGTCCGTATCGGCTCCGGCATCATCACCGACGCCGTCGACCTGGAGGCCGGCGACGAGGGCCCGGTGGCCTCGCAGTCCGTCTTCGCGGCGGCCTACACCACCAAGTCCCGCATCACCAAGGGCACCCCGGTCATCACCGTCAAGCCCAACTCCGCCGCTCCCGAGGCCGCCGCGGCCGCCGGTACGGTCGAGCAGCTCGCGGTGACCATCGCCGACTCCTCCAAGGGCACCAAGGTCGTCTCGCGCACCCCGCGCGAGTCCACCGGCCGCCCGGAGCTGACCGAGGCCGCGATCGTGGTCTCCGGCGGCCGCGGTGTCAACGGCTCGGAGAACTTCGCGGTCATCGAGTCGCTCGCCGACTCGCTGGGCGCGGCCGTCGGCGCCTCGCGCGCCGCGGTGGACGCGGGCTGGTACCCGCACACCAGCCAGGTCGGCCAGACCGGCAAGTCCGTCTCGCCGCAGCTCTACATCGCGGCCGGCATCTCCGGCGCGATCCAGCACCGCGCCGGTATGCAGACCTCGAAGACCATCGTGGCCATCAACAAGGACGCCGAGGCCCCGATCTTCGACCTGGTCGACTACGGCGTGGTCGGCGACCTGTTCGACGTCGTGCCGGCGCTCACCGACGAGGTCAAGTCCCGCAAGGGCTGAGCCCGTCGGCGGCATGGGCCGCCCGTGAGATGAGCCAAGGCCCGGGGCCCGTACGCACAGCGCGTACGGGCCCCGGCCTTGTTGCGGCGTCAGTCGCCGGTGACGCCGTCGATCGCCTCGCGCAGCAGGTCGGCGTGGCCGTTGTGGCGGGCGTACTCCTCGATCATGTGGACGTAGACCCAGCGCAGGCTGATCGTGCGGCCGTTGCGCTCGAAGGTCTCCTCCAGGCTGCGCCCGGCGGCGGCCGCGTCGCACGCCTCGATCTCGGCCCGCAGCGCCGCGAAGTCGGCCTCGGCGCCCGCCGGGTCCACCGCCTCGAAGTCCGCGTCGGGCTGCTCGTCGGTGCAGTAGCGCGAGGCGATGTCCTCGCCGGCCAGGCGGCGCCGGAACCAGGAGCGCTCCACCTCCACCATGTGGCGGACCAGGCCGAGGAGGGTGAGGTTGGAGGGCGGGGTGCTCGCCGTCACCAGCTGGGCGGGGGTCAGGCCCGCGCACTTGGCGAGCAGGGTGTCGCGGTGCCAGTCGAGCCAGCCCTGGAGCATCTCCCGCTCCGCGGCCACGAACGGCTCGGCCCTGCGCTCTACTTCGGGTGCGATCCATGTCATGCGCACCACTGTCGCGATCATCGACGTGGCGCGCCACCGAATTCCCTTACGCCGCTGGACCAGCACACAAGATGGGTGTTGACCTGCGAACACCGCGCGGCTAGCTTCGCTATACGGATTGTTGATTCCGGGTAGCGGAAAGCTGCTGGGGTTGTGACGACTGGGAGGGTGTCGAATGGGTCAGCACGAGACGGCGGCCACGAGCCTTGCGCACACCGTACGCGAGGAGATCGGGGCCACTCTCGCAGAGGTCGACGCGCAGCTCGCGCGGCGCTACCCCGGCGACCCCGGCACCCGCCAGCCCGTCCATACCGTCTACGTGCCCGGCGACACCTTCGCCGCGGACACCATCCGCACCTGGGGGGACCGCGCGCTGGCCGCCCTGGACGAGCACGCCCCCGACGCCGCCGCGCTCGCCTCCGTCCTCGGCCTCGGCGACGACCTGGCCACCGCCGTGCACGACCGGGTACGCGCCAAACTGGAGCGCGAGCCCGTCGAAGACCTGCGCATCGACTTCGAGGACGGCTACGGGCCGCGCCCGGACGCCGAGGAGGACGAGGCCGCCGCCCGCGCCGCGGCCCTGGTGGCCGCCGCCCACCGGGACGGCACCGCCGCCCCCTACATGGGCATCCGCATGAAGTGCATGGAGGCCGCCGTGCGCGAGCGCGGCATCCGCACCCTGGACATCTTCCTCACCGGCCTGATGCGCGCGGGCGGCCTGCCCGACGGCCTCGTGCTGACCCTGCCCAAGGTCACCTACGCCGAGCAGGTCACCGCCATGGTGCGGCTGCTGGAGGCCTTCGAGAAGACGCACGGCCTGCCCGCCGGGCGGATCGGCTTCGAGATCCAGATCGAGACCACCCAGTCGATCCTGGGCCCCGACGGCCGCGCCACCGTGGCGCGCATGATCGACGCCGCCGAGGGGCGCGCCACCTCCCTGCACTACGGCACCTTCGACTACAGCGCCTCCTGCGGGGTCAGCGCCGCCCACCAGTCCCTGGACCACCCGGTGGCCGACCACGCCAAGGCGGTGATGCAGGTCGCGGCGGCCGGTACGGGGGTCCGGCTCTCCGACGGCTCCACCAACGTCCTGCCCGTCGGGGACGGCGCGCAGGTCCACGACGCCTGGCGGCTGCACCACGGCCTGGTGCGCCGCTCGCTGGCCCGCGCCTACTACCAGGGCTGGGACATGCACCCGGGCCATCTGCCCACCCGCTACGCCGCGGTGTACGCCTTCTACCGCGAGGGCCTGGAGCAGGCCGCGGGCCGGCTCGCCGCGTACGTCACCAAGGCGGGCGGCAGCGTGATGGACGAGCCCGCCACCGCCAAGGCGCTCAGCGGCTATCTGCTGCGCGGCCTGGACTGCGGCGCCGTGGACATCGCCGAGGTGGCCCGCCTGACCGGGCTGACCCGCGCCGACCTGGACACGCTGGCGGGGCGCGCGGCCCCGGCGGCCTGAGCGCGCCGCGGCGGGTGACGCGGGCGCTGCCATCGATTCACCGATGGCGGCGCCGTGAGGCATTCATTGGTTGTGGGCAGCCCAACTCCCTATAGTCGAACGGGATTCGGGGCCGGCCGGTGTCGGTTCCGCAGGGATTTTAGGGGGAACATGTCCAGCTTGCCGCAGCGCGTCGTGCTCGCGCTGACCAGTCACGATCTTCTGGGTGACACCGGTCAGAAGACCGGCTTCATGCTCTCGGAGGCCGCCGAGCCGTGGAAGGTGTTCAAGGACGCCGGATACGCGGTGGACCTCGTCTCGGTCAGGGGCGGCAGGCCCCCGGTCATCCACCACGACCTCGGCGACCCGGTGCAGGGTGCCTTCCTGGCCGACCCCGATGTGGCGGCCCAGATCGAGGCGACCTCCGACGGCAGCGAGGTCAACTCCGCCGATTACGCGGCGATTTACTTCGTCGGCGGCCACGGCACGATGTGGGACTTCCCCGACGCCGCCCAGCTGACCAGGATCGGCCGGGAGATCTACGAGAACGGCGGAGTGGTCTCCGGCGTCTGCCACGGCGTCGCCGCGCTGGTCAACCTCACCCTCTCCGACGGCAGCCACCTCGTCGCGGGCAAGGAGTTCTCCTCCTTCACCAACGAGGAGGAGTCGGAGGTCAAGCTCGCCGACGTCGTGCCGTTCCTGCTGCAGAGCGCGCTGGAGGAGCGGGGCGGCACGCACTCCAAGGCCGAGCCGTTCACCGAGCACGTGGTGGTCAGCGAGCGGCTGGTCACCGGCCAGAACCCGGCGTCCAGCGCCGGGGTGGCCGCGGCCGTCGTGGACCTTCTGACCGGCTGAGCGCCGCCCTCGCGCACGCGCTTCACCACAGCCGGGCGGCCAGCAGCAGATGGCGGTGGACCGCCGCCACATGCGGCCGGTTCGTGCCGCCCCGCCGCACCGCCAGGTAGAGGGTGTTGATCGGGGGGAGCTCGGGCTCGTGCAGCAGTATGAGCTCCCCCTGGTCCAGTGACCGCAGCACCAGATAGCGCGGCAGCACACTGATGCCCGCACCGGCCGCCACCGCGGACAGCACCCCGCGCAGATCGGGCACGACCACCGTGGCCTCCATCGGGGGACGGCGGCCGAAGACGGTCAGCCAGTACCGCCGTACGAGCGGCAGCTCCTCGGCGTAGGAGACCAGCGGGACCTGGTCCAGGGCCGCGCCCGCCTCGGGTGAGACATCCGCCGGCAGCCGCTTGGCCCACTCCTGGTTGCCGACGAGCACGAACTCCTCGTCCGTCAGCGGCGTGGCGCTCACCCCGGAGCGCCGCGGGCGCACCGTCGAGATCACCAGGTCGTGCCGGCCCGCCGCCAGGTCGTCCAGCAGCTGCTCGGGCAGTCCCAGCGTCGTACGCAACTTCAGCCCGTCCGAGACGAGTTCGGACAGCGCAGGCAGCACCCGGGCGGAGACGAGGTCGGCCGGGCCGCCGAGGTAGAGCGGCTGGCGGAACGGGTCGGCGTGCACCACATCGCTCTCCACCAGCGCTTCCAACGCGTCGATGTGCGGGGCCAGTTGGCGTGCGAGCTGGTCGGCGCGGGCGGTCGGGGCGACCCCGCGCGGGAGCCGTACGAACAGCGGCTTGCCGATCCGCCGCTCCAAGGTGCGGATCTGCACGGTCACCGTCGGCTGGGACTTGCCCAGATGCGTCGCGGCCTTGGTCAGCGAGCCCGTGCGGTGCACCGCGAGAAAAGTCCGCAGCAGGTCGAGGTTCATCCGGCCACTTCCCCCCTCCGCGCCCACGCGAAAACCGAACGCCGCTAAGCCCTCCCTGCGCCAAGGGTAGCCGCCGCGGTGGAGCGGCCGACCGGTCCGTTCTGGCCGCACCGCATTGCCCGTACCGCACGGCACCGCATTGCCCGCACCGCACCGGACCGCATTGCCCGCACCGCACCGGACCGCGCTGCACCGCGCCGCGCCCAACAAGTCTTATGGGGCCACAAGGAGTTCTTATTTGATGGCATACGGGGCCACTGGTTGACTTGTCGGTATCGAGACCGGCCGCGCAATCGGAATTCCGGGAACACCCGGAGTCCTCGGAGTTCTCCAAGCTCCCGGGAATTGATGCGCAGCTGTCAAGAGATATGGGGGAATGGTCTTGGTCACCATGTCCGAGGCGGGCGGAGCGGCGCGCAGCAGCGTCACTCCCGGCCATCTGCCGATACGCTTCGACGCCGGCCCGGCGGACGTCGCGGCACTGAAGACGCTGGTACGCAAGGGCGCCCGGGCGCGCAACGAACAGTTCGACGGGGAAACCCACCTCAACGAGGTCATCCCCAAGCCGTGGGGCTACGAATACCGCGCCTATGTCGATGACTTCTTCGACTTCTGGGCGCTGCACATCGACGCCCCGCACGGCACCTCCATGCACACCCACCCGCGCAAGCTGACATATCTGCTGTGCCTGGGGGGCGAGGGGGTGACAGCGGGCCTGGAGCGCGAGGTCGCGGTGCGGGCGGGGACGGCGCTGCGCATCGCGCCGGGCGCCTTCCACGCCACGCGCAACACCGGCGACGAGCCCCTGGAGCTCATCGAGGTCGAGGTGCCGCGCAACAAATTCGACCTCATGCGGCTCAGGGACGACTACAACCGGGCCGGTACGGCCTATGAGTCCGCCTCACTGAAGCAGCCGCGGTACCCGATGCGGAAGGTCCCCTCCTTCCCCAACGCCCGTATGCGGGCCCGTACTCCGGACGGCAGGTTCCATTTCTCGCTGCGCACCGGAATGGACATCTTCTACCGGCCGAGCCGGAACGATCTCTTCTACGTTCCGCTGTGCGTTTCCGCGGTGGTGCGCACGGACGTGGAGCTGCTGACCGGGCGGCCCGAGGACGACCGCCGCCCGCAGACCGACACGCACTACTTATGCATCAGCAGGGAATTCTGACCCGGCCGCGCGCCGGACAGGGGGAAATCACATGTCTCGTCATACAACAACGCGCCAACCGGCCTCCCGCAGCGCCGTGATCATCACAGGTCCCGGATTTCAGGACCACGACGTCGTCTTCACGTACTACCGCCTGCTCGAACAGGACTGGCAGGTGGATGTGGCCACGAAGAACGGCGAGGGCGTCCAGGGCAAGTACGGCATTCCGCTGCCGATGGACAAGACGGCCCGGCCGCTGATCGCCTTCGAGGACCTGGCCGTCGACCAGTACGACGCGGTCATCCTCACCGGCGGCCACGAGGCCCCCGACCGCGTCCGCCAGGACCGCCGGGTCCTGGACTTCGTGGCCGGCATGGACCGGGCGGGCAAGGTCGTCGCGGGCCTGTGCCACGGTCCCTGGATCATGGTGAGCGCGGGTGTCCTCCAGGGGCGCAAGGCCTGCGCGTACATCGGACTGCGCGACGACGTGACCAACGCGGGTGCTGAGGTGGTGGACAGTGATGTCATCGTGGACGGCAACATCATCACCTGCTCCTACTACGGCTACATGGGCGCCTTCATGCGGGCCGTGTTCGACACCGCGGACCGGCTCGGGACCCCGGACCGCCCCGAAGCCGCGGACCGACTCGACGCGCCCGTGAAGCCGGGAGCACAGCCGCCCGCAGGGCCGGACGGCTCCGACCGGGCCGCCGCGGCATGAACCGGCTCCTGACGCTCGACTTCGACGGGGTCATCTGCGACGGACTGGCGGAGTGCGCCCTGGTCGCCTGGCTGGGGGTGCACCCCCAAGGCCGCGCAAGCAGCGGACGCGAGCAACTGGCGGGCGTGCCATGGAAGTTCATCGAGCGGTTCCGTACCGTACGCAACTTCTCGCGCACCCTGGACCACTTCGTCGTCGCCCACCACCGCTCGGCGGACGCCTTCGCCTCCCAGGAGGAGTTCGACGGCTACTTCGCCTCCCTCCCCGAGGAGTACGTGGCCCGCTTCACCGCCGCCGCGGGCCAGGCACGGCAGTGGCTGCGCCGCACCGATCCGGAGTTCTGGCTCGGGCTGCACACCCTCTACCCGCGCATCGCGCAGGTGCTGCGGCGCAACGCCGGGGCGACGGCCATCGTCACCGCCAAGGACGAGGACTCCGTGTGGGCCCTGCTGGAGCGGCACGGGCTGGCGGACACCGTCACCGAGGTCGTCGGGGAGTGCGCCCGCAAGGCGGAGGCCGTGGCGCAGGTGGCCCGCCGTGCGGACACCGCGCTGGGGGAGGTGACCTTCATCGACGACAACCTGGCCAATGTGCGGCGGGTCGCGGCCATCGGGGCCCGCGCCCGGTGGGCGCTGTGGGGCTACCACACGCCCGAACACCTCAAGGAAGCAACGGAGTCGGGCGTGGTCGCGCTCAAGCTCGCCGACCTCGCCCGGTACGCGGCCTGACCCGGCGGTGGGGGAGTCCTTCCCCCACCGTCTTTTCCTGTCCTCATCTTTCTGTCCTCGCACCCATCACGTCCTTTGGAGTACCGCCCATGCCCACCGTGCGGACAGCGGACCACCCCTCCTTCACTCCAACTCCACGGCTCGCCCTGCCCTTTGGCGCACAGCTCGCCCTCCTCGTCGCGATGGCCTTCGCCGTCCCCGCCCAGCTCTACCTCGCCGTGGCGATGGCGGAGCCGGTGGGGGCGGCCTTCGGCGTCGGTACGGGCGCCGCGTCATGGACCGGCGGCGCCTTCTCCTTCGCGTACGCCGCCGGCTTCCTGCTCTTCGGGCCGCTCTCCGACCGGGTCGGACGGCGGCCCGTACTGGCCCTCGGGGCACTGGCGACGGCCGTGACCACCGCGCTGATCGCGCTGAGCGAGGACTTCGGCTCCTTCCTCGCGCTGCGCGCCCTGCAGGGGCTGGCGGCGGCCACCTTCGCACCGGCCGCGCTCGCCCATGTCGCCGACCGCGCGCCCGCGGCCCGCCGCCCGTTCGCGCTCTCCGTGCTGACCACCGGACTCCTGGGCGCGGGGCTGGCGGGCCAGGCCTTCGGGCAGCTGGTGGCCGGACACGCCCCCTGGCGCACCGCGTTCTGGCCCGCCGCGATCCTGTACGCACTGGCCGCGGCCGCCCTGTGGCGGCTGCCGTCCGCCGCCCGCGCCGCCCGCCCGGGGCCGTGGCGCGAGGTGTACGCGGCGATGGGCCGGCTGGCCCGTACCCCCGGGCCGAAGGCCGTCTTCGGCTGTGCCGTCACGGTGTTCGGCAGCTTCGTGGCCATGTACGCGGTGCTGAATGCCCGTCTGCGCCAGGACTTCGGGTTCGACACGGACGGGCTGCTGCTCGTCCAGGCGATCGGCGCGCTGGGGCTGGCGGCCGGTCCGCTGGTCGGCCGGTCGGCCGCGGCGCGCGGACCGCGGCCGTCGGTCGTGGCCGGGTTCGCCGTCGCGTCCTGTGGGCTCCTCCTGCTCCAACTACCCGTCGGAGCACCCGCGTTGATCGGTGCGACCGTCGTCTTCGTGGCCGGGATCAGCCTCGTGGTGCCCGGCCTGGTGGGGCTGTTGAACGAGCTCGCCCCGCAGGCGCGCGGCGCGGCCGTCGCGCTGCACACCTGTGTGCTGTTCATCGGCGCGTCGCTGGGGCAGCTCGCCGCCCCCTACGCCGGCTACCGGCCGATGCTCGCGGCCCTGGCGGCGCTGCTGGCCCTCGCCGCCGTCGTGGTGGCGCGATACGCCCGGCCGCGGCCGGGCCTGCGCGGCGTAGGCTCGACCTCGTACCCGGCCCATGCGACGGCGGGCCGTGCAGCGGTGGCTTGTACAACAGCGCCCCGCACCACCGTGACCCATGAAGCGGTGGCCCGCAGCGCGGCGGGCCGCCATCACCCGGCATCGGAGGCTGAGGAACCATGACGGCCGATTCCGCACTCCCTACCCCTTCCCGCGTCCTGTTTGTGCTCACCAGCCACGACGTGCTGGGCGAGGACGGGCGGCCCACCGGATTCCATCTCGGTGAGACGGTCCGGCCCTGGCGGATCGTGCGCGCCGCGGGCCACGAGGTGGACTTCGCCTCGCCCCGGGGCGGCCGGCCGCCGATGATCGGCCACGATCCCGACGACGCGGAGCAGCACGCCTTTCTCGCCGACCCCGAGGTCAAGGCGAAGCTGGACCGTACCCTCACCCCGGAAGAGATCGACGCCGACCGCTATACGGGCATTTTCTTCGTCGGCGGCCACGGCGCCATGTGGGACTTCCGCGAAAACACCGCGCTGGCATCGCTCACCCGTCGCATTCATGAATCCGGCGGCGTGGTCGCGGCCATTTGCCACGGACCGGCGGCGCTGGTGGACGTCACGCTCTCGGACGGCAGCTTCCTGGTGGAGGGAAAGCAGCTGACGGCATTCGCCGACGCCCACGAGGAAACCCGCGGCCTCGCCCAGGTCGTCCCCTTCCTGCTCCAGAGCGCGCTGGAGGAGCGCGGTGCCGTATACAGCTGCGCACCCGACAAGGTGGGGCATGTGGTGGTCAGCGGGCGGCTGGTGACGGGCCAGAATCCGGCCTCGGCCACCGGGCTCGGCGAACGCCTCGTGGCACTTCTCGGCCGCGGCTGAATAACCTCGAAGGGGGACGGGATAACCCTGGAGGGGGATAACCCCGAACGGGACGGGTCATCAGAAATATTGGGTGACCGAGACGCCGGATATTTCCCACCCGTACACCGCAGAGGGCCTTTCCGGCTCATGGTCCGGCAGCTACGGTAATTGACGGCTCCACCGCAATGACGCCGTGGAGACCGCGCGAGTCGGGGGCGCGTGCGGAAGATACTGGCATACGGGAGGTTTTTCACTGTGCCTCGAATATATGCCGCGGTGATCCTCACGGCCGTCGACCGGTGTCCCGACGGCAGCAGGTCGGGCTACTGGCTTCCGGAAGCCGCCTATCCGTGGGCGGCGCTGGACGGCGCGGGCTGGGACGTCCGCTTCATCAGTACCCACGCCGCCGAGCCCGAGCCCGGCGGGGTGGACGCCACCGATCCGCTCCAGCGCCGGTTCCTCCAGGACGAGCGGGTGCGCCGAAGGCTCGCCGACACCCGCCGGGCCGGGGCCTACCGGCCGCAGGAGTTCTCCGTGGTGGTGTACGCGGGCGGCTGCGGGGCGCTGCGCGATCTGCCCGAGGACGCCGAACTGGCCGCGTTCACCGGGGAAGTGATGCGCGGCGGCGGGGTGGTGGCGGCCTGCGGGCACGGGGTGGCGGGGCTGCTCGCCGTGACCGGGCCGCAGGGCGATCCCCTGGTCCACGGACGGCGGATGACCGGCCCCTCGCCGCAGGAAGAGCGCTTCCTCGCGCCGGGGACGACGGACCCCGAGTCCGACGCCGGGCCCTCCTGCGGGCTGGCCGACGAGCTGAAGCGGCGCGGCGCCCGCTACAGCGCCCGAGCCGCCTTCACTCCGCACGTCGTGACCGACGGCCATCTGATCACCGGTCAGAATCCGGCGTCCGCGCCGGAGTTGGCCTCGCTCCTGGTGGGTCTCAGTGCCAGAGCCGGGCTTTCACCAGAAGGTGGGACCGTACGGCCGCCAGCCCGCACCGGGTGCGCTGCCCCGCCCGCACCGCGAGGTACAGCGTGTTGAGCGGGGGCACCTCGGGGTGGTGCAGAACCACGATGTCGCCGCGCTCGATCTCCTCGGCGCACAGATAGGTCGGCAGTACGGAGATGCCCGCGCCCGCCTTCACCGTGGCCAGCACGGCCCGCAGGTCCGGGACGGTGACCTGCGCGGCGAAGGCGGGGTGCTCCTCGAAGACGGTCGTCCAGTAGCGGCGCACGATGGGCAGCCCGTCGGCGTACGCGATCACCGGTGCGCCCTCCAGTGCCTTGGGTCCCTGCCGGTCGATGTCCTCGGCCGAGATGCGCTGCGCCCAGGCCCGCCCGCCCACCAGCGCGAACTCCTCGTCCATCAGGGCGGTGGCCACCACGCCCTCCAGCCGCGGCCGGGTCGTGGCGATCACGACGTCGTACGCGCCGTCGGCCAGGGCGGAGAGCAGATCGTCCGTCAGGCCCAGGGTGATCCGCAGCCGCAGCCCGTCGGAGATCAGGTCGGCCAGCGCGGGCAGCACCCGGCCGGTGATGATCTCACCGGGCCCGGCCAGGTGCACCGTACGGTCGGCCAGCTCCTGCGGCCGCAGCCGCTTGTCCATGGCCGCCTCCAGGCGGTCCAGCGCGTCCGCGGTGTCCCGTACCAGCTCGTGCGCGGCCTGCGTGGGCACGGCGCCCTGCGGTACGCGCAGGAACAGCGGCTGCTCCAACAGCCCCTCCAGCGCCCGGATGTGACCGGTCACCGCGGGCTGCGAAATGCCCAGCCGCCGCGCCGCTCTGGTCAGCGAGCCGGCCCGGTAGACCGCCAGACACGTGCGAAGCAGCGATAGATCCATACCTCTCCCCAGGCGATGGGACATCGGGCCGCGAGCCGGGTGCGTGCTGCGGGCCGCGTACGGGCCGCGGGCCGGAACCGGATCGGAGTCCGGCATTCCGGAGCGCCCCCTTCCGCGGACCCCTGGCCTCGCGGCGCCTCGGCCGCGCGTACCTCCACAGGTCGCATACCTTCCACTCTCGACGCCCGCCCGATTGTTTGGCAGGCCCCTCCCGCCAGGCCGAACAATCCCGTACGGCCGTCGGCGCCTTGATCACCGACGGAATCCGGCGGCGAACGGTCCGTTCACCGCACCCGCCGCAGCGGCGGCAGTCCGCCGTCCACCAGCACCCCGACGAGGCGGCGAGCCCGCTCCGCAACGCGGACAGATCCGGCCCGCCGGACCGGGCCGCCGACTCCGCCTTCAGTCCGTGCAGCGCGCGCCCGGCAACCGGAAGATGCTGTTCCGCTGCCTCGGTCGGCACCACCAGCTTCCGCCGCCCACCCGCCGGGTGCGGCTGCCGCCGTACGTACCCCTGCTCCTTCAGACCGTCGACGATCTGCCCTGCGGCCTGTTTCGAGTGCGGAAGGGCGGTGTACGTGGCGGGGAGCGAGGAGGGGCGGGTGCTGCCCTGGGCGGAGTGAGGGGTTCCCGTTCTTGGGCCGGGATGGAGGCGGGCCGGGACTGGGTCTGGGCGGCCGGTCGGGGATCAGGCGGGTGGCGGGGGGATTTCGCCGGAGCCGCGGGGGATGAGGCGGGTGGGGAGTTCGACGCGGCGCGGGGGTTCTTCGGTGCCCTCGAGGCGGCGGAAGAGGATGGCGGCGGCGGTGCGGCCGAGGCGGGCGGCGTCCTGGGCGACGACGGTGATGGCGGGGGAGACCAGGTCGGCGAGTTCGAAGTCGTCGAAGCCGACCAGGGCGACGGCGCCGGGGCGGGCGGAGAGGACGCGTACGGCCGTGACCGTGACGCGGTTGTTGCCCGCGAACAGGGCGGTGACCGGGTTCGGCCCGTCGAGCATGGCGGTGGCGGCGGAACGTACCCGCTCGGGCGCGGTGGAGCCCAGTGACACCCAGGCGTCGTCGACCGGCAGGCCCGCGGCGGACATCGCGGCGCGGTAGCCGCGCAGCCGCTCCACGGCGGTGTGGATGCGCGGCTGGTCGCCGATGAAGCCGATGCGGCGGTGGCCGTGCGCGATGAGATGGGCGACCGCGTCGCGCGCGCCGCCGTAACTGTCGGAGAGGACGACATCGGCGTCGATGCGCCCGGCGGGGCGGTCCACGAAGACGGTGGCGATGCCGGCCGCGATCTCCGGTTCGAGATAGCGGTGGTCGTCGGCGGCGGGGATGATCACCAGGCCGTCCACCCGGCGGGCGCACAGGGCGAGCACCAACTCCTGTTCGCGGGCCGGGTCCTCGGCGCTGGAACCGTTGATCAGCAGCGCGCCGTGGTCCCGGGCGACCTCCTCCACGGCGCGGTTGAGCGGCCCGTAGAAGGGGTCGGCGAGGTCTTCGAGGACCAGGCCGATGCTGGCGGTGCGGCCCTTGCGCAGGATGCGGGCGGAGTCGTTGCGGCGGAAGCCGAGGGCGGTGATGGCCTCCTGGACGCGGCGTTCGGTGTCCGGGGTGACGCCGGGCTCGCCGTTCACCACACGGGAGACCGTCTTGAGGCCGACTCCGGCGCGGGCCGCGACGTCCTTCATCGTGGGGCGGGTGCCGTAGCGACGGGCGGTGCCCCGGGCGGTGTCGGTCACGTGCGCGGTCCTGTTCCTCGTCGGTGCGTCGGTGCGTCGGTGCGTCGGTGCGTCGGTGCGTCGGTGTGCTGCGTCCTCGTCGCTGTGGCGTGTGGCGTCGAGCATAGCCTCTAGACAACGTTGTCAAATGTCGGAAGACTGGCGTTCCCACGTCGGACCGAGCCCCCGGCTCCCGCCGCCCACCAGGAGATTCGACACCGATGCAGACAGAACTGAGCGCAGCGCTGGACATCGGCGGCACGAAGATCGCCGGTGCCCTGGTGGACGGGCGTGGGCGGCTGCTCGTACGGGCCACCCGCCCCACCCCCGCCCGCGAGGACGGCACGGTCGTGATGGCGGCGGTGGCCGAGGTCGTCGCGGAGCTGGCGGCGGCACCCGAGTGGGCGCGGGTGGCGGCCGTCGGCATCGGCAGCGCGGGCCCGGTGGACGCCAAGTCCGGCACGGTCAGCCCCGTCAACATCCCCGGCTGGCGCGGCTTCCCGCTCGTCGCACAGGTCCGCGACCTGGTCGGCGCGCGCCCCGTCGTCCTGGTCGGCGACGGGGTGGCGATGACGGCCGCCGAACACTGGCAGGGCGCGGCCCGCGGGCTCGCCAACGCCCTGTGCATGGTGGTCTCCACCGGCGTAGGCGGCGGCCTGGTCCTCAACGGCAGGCTGCACCCCGGCCCCACCGGCAACGCGGGCCACATCGGACACATCAGCGTGGAACTCGACGGTGACCCCTGCCCGTGCGGCGCCCGCGGCTGCGTCGAACGCATCGCCAGCGGCCCCAACATCGCCCGCCGCGCGCTCGCGGACGGCTGGCGCCCCGGCCCCGACGGCGACGCCAGCGCGGCCGCCGTCGCCGCCGCGGCCCGCACCGGGGACTCCATAGCCATACGGTCCTTTGAGCGCGCCGCACAGGCACTGGCCGCCGGAATCGCCGCCACCGCCACCCTCGTCGAGATCGAGATGGCGGTGATAGGCGGGGGAGTGGCCGGCGCGGGCGACATCCTCTTCGCGCCGCTGCGCCGCGCCCTGCACGACTACGCGACGCTCTCCTTCGTCCAGGACGTCAAGGTCGTACCAGCACAAATGGGTACGGATGCCGGAGTGGTGGGCGCCGCGGCCGCCGCCGCACAACAGTCCCGTCTCGATGCCTTCACCGCCCCCTCTGACACCGCCTGAGGCCCCTGCCCTCCCTTTAGGCTGTCTGCGACCACAGGACGGGCGAGCGGCGCCGGGCGCACAGGGCCGGGCGGCGCGGTCCGGGCAGGCAGGGCCCGGCCAGGTATGAAGGAGAACGGTCGACGGTGGAATCGGGGGAGCGGGGCCAGTACGGCGCGCCCGGTGCGGACGGGCCCGGCGCGGCGGGCGGGCCGCGGGGCGCGGGCGGCGACGGCGGCACGGACCTGACCGGGCGGCTGCTCGGTGGCCGCTACCGCGTGACCGGACAGGTCGGCCGGGGCGGGATGGGTGTGGTCTGCCGGGCCGTCGACGAGGTCCTGGGCCGCGAGGTCGCGGTGAAGGTGCTGCGCGCCTACACCGACGCCTCCGCCCCCGAACTGGCCGATCTGCGCACCCGCATGCAGCGCGAGGCGCGCGCCGCGGCCCGTATCAAGCACCCCGGAGTGGTCACCGTCCACGACGTGGTCGACGAGGGCGGGCGGCCCGTCATCGTCATGGAGCTGATCGACGGCTCCTCCCTGGACGACGTGATCGCCGAGCGCGGCGCGATGGACCCGCGCGAGATCGCCCGCGTCGGCGCCCGGGTCATGGACGCGCTGGACGCGGCCCATCAGGTGGGTGTGCTGCACCGGGACGTCAAGCCCGGCAATGTGCTGCTGGAGCGGCGCGGGCGGGTGGTGCTGACCGACTTCGGCATCGCCAGCATCGAGGCGCCGGACGACGGCGCGGCCACCAACATCACTCGCAGCGGCGAACTCGTCGGATCGCTGGACTACTTGCCGCCCGAGCGCGCCCAGGGCCAGGCCCCCGGGCCCGCCTCGGACATCTGGTCGCTGGGCATGACCCTGTACGCGGCGGTGGAGGGCAGCGGCGCGCCCTTCCGCCGTACGTCGGTCTGGTCGACCCTGACCGCGATCGTCTCCGAGCCCCTGCCCGCACCCAGACGGGCCGGCCCCCTCACCCCCGTACTGCACGCCTTGATGGCCAAGGACCCGACCGCCCGCCCGACCGCAGCCCAGGCACGGGCCATGCTGGAGGCGGTCGCCGAGGGCCGCGACCCCATGTCCAGCGGCGCGGCCCACGGCTCCCCAACGGCCCCGGACCTCCTCCGCACGGCCCCGCCCGCCCCCTCCTCCGCGCAGCCGCCTTCGCCCGTGCCTCAACCGGCGCCTCCCGCAACGGACTTCGGCCCGTCGGCGGGTGGCGGCCCATCGGCCGGGACCGGATCGCCGCAGTACGGCACGGGTGCGGGGGCCGTCGGCGGGCAGGCCGGTGCGGGGCCGCAGCCCGGCGGCGGGGTGTACGGAACCGGCCCGCAGCCCGGTGGCGGATCGTACGCAACGAGCCCGCAGCCCGAGGCCGGACAGGTCGGCGCGGGCTCGCAGCCCGAGGCCGGGCAGTACGGGGCCGGTCAGCAGTCCGGTGGCGGCCAGTTCGGCGTGGGCCAGCAGTTCAACGGCGCGTCGTACGGAACCGGCTCGCAGCCCGTCAGTGGTCAGTTGGGCGCGGAGTCGCAGACCCACGCGAGGCAGTTCGGGGCGGGTTCGCAGGCCGACGCCGCCCAGGTCGGCGCGGGCCAGCAGGCCGCCGCCGCGCCGTACGGCACCGGCCCGCAATCCGTAGGCGGGCCCGGTCCCGGTGGCAACGGGCGGGACGGTGCCGGGCTGAGTGGCCAGGAGACGGTGGCCGTGCTGGAGCCCGGGCGTGGGGGCGCCGCGGGGGCGTCCGGGCGGAAGCGTCGTAGGGCGGCGCTGGCGGCGGGGGCCGTGGCGCTCGTGCTGACGGCGGCCGGTGGTGTGACGTACGGGCTGGTCGGCGGGGGCTCCGGTGGGGGCGGTGCGGACGGCGTGCGGGAGCAGGCGCAGCCGGCCGGGCAGCCTGCTGGGACGGGTGGACAGGACCGTTCCCCGGACGCGGCGGGCAAGGATGGCGCGAAGAAGGACAAGGAGAAGGGGAAGGGCGAGGGGAAGGGCGAGGCGGAGGCCGGGGGTGGCGCCGAGGGGAAGGGCAAGGAGGAGAAGGCCGGGCGAGAGGACAAGGGCGACGGCAAGGGGAAGGGCAGCGCTTCGCCCTCGCCGTCGAAGTCGTCCGGACCGGCCTCCGGTGGCGCCGGCAAGGACCCCAAGCCCGGTGGCGCGGGCGGCGGGGACAACGGTGGTACGTCGGCGGGCTCCGGCAATGGCGGCACGGGCAGCCAGAACCCCGCCCCGCCGCCGTCCTGTTCGCCGATCGGCGGCGGTAAGCACAACTGCCAGGTGTGGCGTACCGCCGCCTCGTACACGGCGGCGGGCCAGCAGGTCGGCACGCTCAACGCGGGCACGAACTACTTCTACTGCCAGGCGAATCTGGGCCGCCGCGAGACCCACGGCGAGTGGACCAACGTGTGGTGGGCCAAGACGGACGACGACAGCGGCAACACCGGGGTCTATGTCAGCGTCGTCTACCTCAAGGGCGGCGCGAACGACCAGCCCGTGCCCGGCCTGCCCACCTGCTGAGGGACGGGCGGGGCCGGGCCGCGGGCCTCAACTCCCGTGTCAGCAGCGGAAGGTGGCGTTCGCCCAGTCCGCGTGGTCGTGGTCGATGCCGTCCCCGGCGTCGGTCACCACGAGCCGTACGGTGCGCGCGCCGGACAGCTGGGCGGACAGGGGCGTGGCCGCGCCCGCCCCGGTCACGGTCTCGCTGCGGGCGACGCGCGCACCGTCCGCCCAGACCTCGAAGCCGACCGAACCCCGCGCGCCCACCTCGTCGTCCACGCCGACCAGCGCCTGGAAGGCCGTGCACCGGCCGCCGGTGTAGTACATCACCTCGCTCGGCGCGTGCACCCCGAGCCCCTTGGCGTACGCGGCGCCGCCGACGCGTATCGGCCTGCCGTCGCCGCCCGCGCTCTCGCCGACGCTGGTGTCCTTCTCCACCGGGCCCCAGCCGTTGGCCGCGTCGAGCCAGGTCAGATCGCTGGCGTACGGATTCCCCGCGGGCGGCGGCACCACGACATGGGCCTTGCCCGGGAGTTCGGCGCTGACCCGCTCGCCGCCGGGGGTGCGGTAGGAGGCGGTCAGCGTCAGGTCGTACGTGCCGGAGGGCGCGCCGGGCGGGGCGGTGATCCGCCACCGGGTCACGAGGCGTTCGCCGCCGGGCAGCGCGGCGGCCCGGTTTGGGGACTGTGCGGTGGCCTGCCAGCCGGGTGCGCTCTTGAGGCCGACGCGCACGTCGCGTACCGCACTGCGGCCCAAGTTGCCGACGGTGGAGGTGAGTTCGGCGGCATGGCCGGCCTCGACGAGGGCGGTGGTGTCGGTGCCGGCCTCGACGGCGGGCGGGTACTGCGCCCAGTCCTTGTCCGCGGCGACGCGGTAGACCACCGTGCCGTGCGCGGGGACGGTCGCCGAGATGGTGCCCGCGGTGTGCGTGTCCTGGTGCCGCCACAGGTCGCGCAGCCGGTATCCGGGTGCCTGCGGCAGGCCCGCTTCCCTGGCGGTGGTGGTGATGCGCTGCGGCCGGTCGCTCTCGTTGAACAGGGCCACCGCCCGCTCCCCGCCCGCCAGTTGCTTGACGACGGTCCAGCGGCCCGCCTCGGACTTCAGTACGGTCCCCTGCTTGCCCAGCGGGTCCTGGTCCAGCGCGACGACCTCGCGGTTGCCGAGGATCTCGAAGGTGGCGGGCGAGGCCTTGCGCAGGTCGGAGCCGATGAGCAGCGGTGCGGACATCATCGACCAGAGGGTGAAGTGGGTGCGGTACTCGGTGTCGGTCATGCCGCCGTTGCCGACCTCCAGCATGTCGGGGTCGTTCCAGCGTCCGGGTCCCGCGTACGGCGCCAGCGGCAGGTTCTTCTTGAGGATGCCGAGCATGCTGGCCCAGTTGTCGCTGATGTCACCGGTGGTGCGCCACAGATGTCCCGTGTCCGCGGCCCACTCCCAGGGCTTGTTCTCGCCCCACTCGCAGATGCTGTAGACGATGGGCCGCCCCGTCGCCTTGAGCGCGTCGCGCATGGCGGTATAGCGCTTCTTGGCGTCCACGCCCTGGTTGTTGCAGTTGTCGTACTTGAGGTAGTCGACTCCCCAGTCGGCGAACTGCTGGGCGTCGGACTTCTCATGGCCCAGTGCGCCGGGGAATCCCGCCGGGTTGCAGGTCTTGGTGCCCGCGCTGGTGTAGATGCCGAATTTCAGTCCCTTGGCGTGGACGTAGTCGGCGACGGCCTTGATGCCGTTGGGGAAGCGCTTGGGGTCCGGTACGAGCTTGCCGCCGGCGTCCCGGGCGGGCAGTGCCCAGCAGTCGTCGAGGTTGACGTACTGATAGCCCGCGGTTTTGAGGCCCTTGGTGACGAAGATATCGGCGATGCCCTTGACCATGGCCTCGTTGAACTCGGCCCGGCAGTGGGTGGAGTTCCAGTTGTTGAAGCCCATCGGGGGTGTCTTGGCGAGGCCGTCGGGAAGCCGGGGCGCGGTGGCCGTACCAGGTGCCGCGGGGGCGGCGGTGGCCGTCCCTGCCGTGGCGGTGAGCCCGGCGGCGCACAGCAGCGCGGGCAGCAGCGCTGCGAGGATTCTTCGGCGGCCGTGGCGTCCGGTGCGGGGCGTGTGCTGGTGCATGAACCTTCTCCTGCGTCGTCGCGAGAGGTGCTGTGGAGTCATGTACCGGTCACTGGCGAGTGTTTACGGTAGGGCTTGTTGAAGTCTGTTGGAAGAGATGCGGTAACGGTTGGCCGTTCCCCCGCCAAAACCCTTGACTTGACCTGCTGTTGGGGGTGAGATCCCAGCACTCGCGTTCGGTTCTGTTTGGTTCCACCGCTGAGGAGGGGGACATGGTCCACTCGAGATTCGACGGTGCGGGCACGCCGCCGCAGGGGCCGGCCCATCGGATGTCCCGCCGCACGCTGCTGCGCGGCACGGCCCTCGGCGCGGGAGCCGTCGCCCTGCCGTCCGTACTGGCCGCCTGCGGCAGCGGTACGGGGGACGGCGAGTCCGTCACCCTGGGGTCCAACGCCTCCGACCCGGTGCCGAAGAAGGCCTACGGTGCGGCGTTCACGGCGTACGAGAAGAAGTCGGGCAAGACCGTCAAGGTCAACACCGTCAACCACGAGAACTTCCAGGAGAACATCAACCGCTATCTCCAGGGGCGCCCCGACGACGTCTTCACCTGGTTCGCCGGCTACCGCATGCAGTACTTCGCCAAGAAGGGACTGCTCACCGACATCAGTGACCTGTGGCAGGACTTCAAGGGGTTCTCACCGGCGCTGAAGAAGCAGTCGACGGGCGAGGACGGCAAGCAGTACTTCGTGCCGTTCTATTACTACCCGTGGGCGGTCTTCTACCGGAAGAGCGTGTTCCAGCAGCGCGGCTACCGCGTACCGAAGACCTTCGACGAATTCCGCGCGCTGGCCCGGCAGATGGACAAGGACGGCCTCGCCGCCATAGCCATCGGCAACAAAGAGGGCTGGCCCGCGATGGGCACCTTCGACTACCTCAACATGCGGGCGAACGGCTATGACTTCCATATCGCCCTGATGCGCGGACAGGAGTCCTGGACCAGCCCCAAGGTCAAGCGCGTCTTCGAGCTGTGGCGGGAGCTGATGCCGTATCACCAGAAGGGCGCCAACGGCCGTACCTGGCAGGAGGCCGCCCAGACGCTGCGGCAGAAGAAGGCCGGGATGACCGTCCTGGGATCGCAGCACCCGGGCCAGCAGTTCGGCCCCGCCGACAGCGCCGATCTGGACTTCTTCCCGTTCCCCGAGATCGATCCACAGTACGGGCAGGACGCCGTCGAGGCGCCGATCGACGGATTCCTGATGTCCCGCAAGGCCAAGGACAAGAAGGCGGCCAAAGCGCTGCTGGCGTTCCTGGCCACTCCCGAGGCGGAGGCCCAGTACCTGAAGACCGACCCGACCAGCATCGCCACCAACAGCCGTGCGGACATCGGCTCCTACACGCCGCTGCAGAAGAAATACGCGGCGCTGCTCTCCGGTGCGCAGCAGATCTCGCAGTTCATGGACCGCGACACCCGGCCGGACTTCGCCTCGACCGTGATGATCCAGGCGATCCAGCAGTTCATCAACAAACCGGAGGACATCGACGGGCTGGTGAACGGCATCGAGCGGCAGAAGAAGCAGATATTCGCCGCGCAGTGAGTCACAGCGAATCACGGGGGCCGAGCGCCATGCCGAACGCAGGGCCGCGACCGGGGTCGCGGGCACGTACGCACCGAGCGCGGCCGCGCCGTGGGCCGCGCCGCTACAGAGGCCGCGACCTGGCCGTACTCGGCGTGCTGCTGGGCCTGCCGGTGCTGCTGGACCTGGTGCTGATCTGGGGGCCGACGCTGGCCTCGATCGGCCTGTCCTTCACCACCTGGGACGGCATCGGCGACATCCGCTGGACCGGCGGCGAGAACTACGAGAACCTCTTCACCACCTACCCGCAATTCTGGCCGGCGGTCCGCAACAACCTGCTCTGGCTGGCCTTCCTCGGCCTGGTCGCCACCCCCTTCGGCCTGCTGCTGGCCGTCCTGATCGACCGGGGGGTGCGCTTCAGCCGCTTCTACCAGTCCACGCTCTACATGCCGGTGGTGCTCTCGCTGGCCATCGTCGGGTTTATCGCGCAGTTGATCCTCTCCCGCGACCAGGGCGCGCTGAACGCCATCATCGCCGACCGCACCGACCCCGTGGACTGGCTGGGCGATCCGGACCTGAACATCTGGATGGTGCTGCTGGCCGCCTGCTGGCGGCACACCGGATACGTCATGATCCTCTATCTCGCCGGGCTGAAATCCGTCGACCCGAGCCTGAAGGAAGCGGCCGCCATCGACGGCGCCAATACCCGCCAGACGTTCTTCCGCGTCGTGCTGCCCACCCTGCGTCCGGTGAATGTCATCGTCGGTGTCATCACCGTCATCGAATCGCTGCGCGCCTTCGACATCGTCTATGCCATCAACAAGGGCAGAAACGGCCTGGAACTGCTGTCCGTTCTGGTGACCGACAACATCATCGGAGAGGCCAGCCGCATCGGATTCGGCTCCGCCATCGCGGTGGTGCTGCTGCTGGTCTCCCTCGGATTCATCGTCACCTATCTCGTCCAGGAACTGAGGGGAGCGCAGAAGCCGTGACCGTACCCGTCGCGCGGTCCGCCCGTCCCGCGGGCCGGTCCGGTTCCGCACCCGCGCCGGGTTCCCGCCGCCGCGGCCGGTTCGGCGTGCATCTGTTCCTGCTCGCGGTCTCGCTGGCCTTTCTCGCCCCTCTCCTGCTGGCCGTCTACGCCTCCCTGCGGCCGTACGAAGAGACCGCCCAGCACGGCTATTTCTCCCTCCCGCGCCGCCTCTCCTTCGACTACTACCGGCAGGCGTTCGTCGACTCCGGCATGAGCAAGTACTTCCTGAACTCGCTGCTGATAGCCGTTCCCGGAGTGCTCCTCACGCTCTTCCTCGCCTCCTTCGTGGCCTTCGCCGTCGCCCGGCTGCGGCTGCGCGGCGGAATGATCCTGCTGATGGTGTTCACCGCGGGAAACCTCCTGCCCCAACAGGTCATCGTCACCCCGCTCTACGTCCTGTTCAACAAGATCCCGCTGCCTCACTGGATGTCGGACTCACTGACGATGTACGACTCCTACTGGGCCGTCATCGCCGTCCAGATCGCCTTCCAGCTCGGCTTCTGCGTCTTCGTCCTGTCGAATTTCATGCGCACCCTGCCGCAGGAGATCCTGGAAGCCGCCATCGTCGACGGCGCGGGCGTATGGACCCAGTACTGGCGCGTCACCCTGCCCCTGTGCCGCCCCGCCCTGGCCGCCCTGGGCACCCTCCAATTCACCTGGATGTACAACGACTTCCTGTGGGGCCTGGTCTTCATCTCCGACGGCGACAAACTCCCCGTCACCTCCGCCCTGAACAATCTGCGCGGCCAATTCTTCACCGACTACAACCTCCTCGCCGCCGGCTCCGTTCTCATCGCCCTGCCCACCGTCCTGGTCTTCCTCCTGCTGCAACGGCACTTCATCGCGGGGCTGACACTGGGTGCGAGTAAAGGGTGACTGAGAAGCGCGGTTCGGTGGTGTGTGTTCACACCCCGTGTGAACGATACGTACGCATATGACGTGCGCACACGCTCCCGCTGTGCGGCGTGCTGCGGTTGACTGCGAGGTGGTCCAGCGAGCCGCCGGGCCTCCCCGCTTTCGGCGGCCCGAGGCCGGACCGGCAGCTCTCCGCCCCGTACACGACGGGGGACGGGGCGGAGTTCGAGCCGGCCGGTACCGTGCCCGGGTCTGCCGGAAGCGGGGAAAATCGGCGGAGTCGCAGGCATCCCGCGGCGTAGCCTGCGCCCTATGCAGTCCACTGAGCCGCCCGCGCCCGCAGTGCACCAAGTGTCCGAAGAGTGCGCGCAGTTCGTGCGCAGGGCCCGCGCGGACCCCGCCGTTGTGGGTCTGGTCCTGAGCGGTTCACAGGCCAAGGACGGCATGGCGACCGAGCGCTCCGACCACGATCTGTACGTCGTCCTCGGCGGCGGTGGAATCGTCGAACTCGTACGGCAGAAAGCGGAGTTGGGCCCGGATGAGGCGCGTACCGCGGCCGACGCGGCGCTGGACGCCTACATCAACTACGCCTACCGCTCGCTGAAGAGCCACCGCGACGGGCGGCGCACCGCGGCCCGTCTCGATGCCGCCGAGAGCGTCCCGTTCCTGTTGACCGCGCTCTTCGCACTGCACGGGAGGCTGCGCCCGTACAACAAGTACCTGCAGTGGGAGCTGTTCGCCGACATCGAGCGGGCCGCCCGGCCCGCACACGAGCAGGTTCTCGACTCCTGGGGTGCGGATCTGGAACTGCTGCGGCCACCGGTCCATTGACGGGCGTACGGGGTGCCGCGACGCTCCCCCTACACCAACTCCGCTCCAAGGGAGGCACCGTGACGAACGCTCAGATGTGGGCGCTGATCGTGGGATTCATCTCGCCCCTGCTGATCTCGGTGGTCAACCGCCCGGAGTGGAGCGGCGCGCTGCGCACCGCCGTACAGGTGGTGGTCTCGGTCCTGGTGGGGCTGGGGACCGCCTACTTCGCGGGGGACTTCGCGGGCAAGGACATCGTCACCAGCATCCTCATCGCGGCCGTCGGCGCGATCACCGCGTACAAGGGGATCTTCAAACCCTCCGGTATCGCGCCGAAGGTGGAACGCGCCACGTCCCCGGCACCGCGCGGTTAGCCCGCGCGCCCGTGAGTTTCCGTGGCAGGGTGTTGCGGGCAACTCACAGGGGTCTAGGGACAAGGGGGAAACGTGATCGTCTGGCTGAACGGCGCGTTCGGCGCGGGCAAGACCGCAGCGGCCCAGGAACTGGTGGACCTGCTGCCGGGGAGCACACTCTACGACCCCGAAGTGCTCGGCAACGGACTGCGGCTGCTGCTGCCCGCCAAGCGCCTGAAGGAGATCGACGACTACCAGGACCTGCCGTCCTGGCGGCGGCTCGTGGTGGACACGGCCGCCGCTCTGCTGACGGAGGTGCCGGGTCCGCTGGTCACACCCATGACGCTGCTGCGGCAGGAGTACCGCGACGAGATCTTCGGCGGCCTGGCCGCGCGCCGCATTTCCGTACGCCATGTTCTGCTGCACGCGGAGGAAACGATCCTCCGCGAGCGAATATCCGGGCCGGACGGCAGGCCCGGCGACCCGGTGTCCGACCACCCCTTACGCGGCCGGAACCCTGGCCCCGCGTCGCCGCTGCACGGCGCGCTGGAGTGGATCGAGCAGGACGCGCACTTCGTCGACACCACCGGGCTGAGCCCCCGGCAGACCGCGCAGCGCATCGCCGAGGCCGTCCGCGACGGGGCCGGGGTCTGCGACATCGTGCAGACCCCCGAGCCGACCGCGGAGACCCTCGCCGCCGGGGTGCTGCTCTTCGACGAGGAGGACCGGGTGCTGCTGGTCGACCCGACCTACAAGCCGGGCTGGGAGTTCCCCGGCGGTGTGGTCGAGCGCGGAGAGCCGCCGGCCCGCGCCGGACTGCGCGAGGTCGCCGAGGAACTGGGCATCCGGCTGCGCTGCGCGCCGCGGCTGCTCGTACTGGACTGGGAGGCGCCCCAGCCGCCCGGATACGGCGGGCTGCGGCTGCTCTTCGACGGCGGGCGGCTGCCCCGCGAGCAGATACGCGACCTGCTGCTGCCGGGCGCCGAACTGCGCGGCTGGCGCTTCGTGACCGAGGACGAGGCGGAGGGGATGCTGCCCCCGGTGCGCTGGAACCGGCTGCGCTGGGCGCTGCGCGCCCGCGAACAGGGACGCCCGCTCAATCTTGAGGCGGGCGTCCCTGTGGGGTGAGGCGTGGCTGCGGGCCGGGGTCACGGGCTGCCGGTGACGGCTCCCGGTCCCGGCCCCCGCGTCAGGCCCGGCTCGCCGCGTAGTTCTGCAGGAACAGCGCCTCGGCGAGCGAGAGCCGCTCCAACTCCTGCGGCGAGACGCTCTCGTTGACGGCGTGGATCTGCGCCTCCGGCTCGCTCAGGCCGATCAACAGGATCTCCGCCTGCGGGTAGAGCGCGGCCAAGGTGTTGCACAGCGGGATGGAACCGCCCATACCGGACGTCTGCATCTCCACGCCCTCGTACGCGTCGCGCATCGCCGACGCCAGCGACGCGTACGCCGGGCTGTCGGTGTCCGCGCGGAACGCCTGGCCCTGCCCGACCTGCTCCACCTTGATCCGCGCACCCCAGGGAGCGGCGTTCTCCAGGTGGGCGGTCAGCAGCTTGGTCGCCTCCGCGGCGTCCTGGCCCGGCGGCACCCGCAGGCTGATCAGCGCCCGCGCACCCGCCTGTACGGAGGGGGTGGCGCCGAGCACCGGCGGGCAGTCGATGCCCAGGACGGTCACGGCCGGGCGCGCCCAGATGCGGTCGGCGACCGTACCGGAGCCGGTCAGCTCGACGCCGTCCAGGACCTTGGCGTCCTTGCGGAAGTCCTCTACCGGGTACTGCAGACCCTGCCAGCTGCCGTCGGCGGTCAGCCCGTCCACCGTCGTGGAGCCGTCCTCGGCGCGCAGCGAGTCCAGGATGCGGATCAGCGCGGCGAGCGCGTCGGGGGCGGCGCCGCCGAACTGGCCGGAGTGCAGATTGCCCTCCAGGGTGTCGACCTGGACCCGTACCAGCGTCATGCCGCGCAGCGTCGCGGTCGCGGTGGGCAGGCCCTCGCGGAAGTTGCCCGCGTCGCCCACCACGATGGCGTCGGCGGCCAGCAGCTCGGGGTGCGCCTCGGCGTAGCGCTCCAGGCCGCCGGTGCCCTGCTCCTCCGAACCCTCCACGATCACCTTGACGTTGACCGGGACGCCGCCGTGCTCCTTGAGCGCGCGCAGTGCCGTGAGGTGCATGACCAGGCCGCCCTTGCAGTCGGCGGCGCCGCGGCCGTACCAGCGCCCGTCGCGCTCGGTCAGCTCGAAGGGCGGGGTGACCCAGGCCGCCTCGTCCAGCGGCGGCTGCACGTCGTAGTGGGCGTACAGCAGCACGGTCGGCGCGTCCTGCGGGCCGGGCAGGAAGCCGTAGACGGACTGGGTGCCGTCGGGGGTGTCCAGCACCGCGACGTCCTGGAAGCCCTCGGTGCGCAGCGCGTCCACGATCCAGCTCGCCGCGGCCTCGCTCTCGCTCCTGGGGAACTGCTCGAAGTCCGCGACCGACTTGAAGGCCACCAGCTCGGCCAGCTCGGTGATGGCCCTGGCCTGCAGCGAGGCGACGGTAGCGGCGAGCGCTTCCTGGGCGGGCGGGCGGGAACCGGACTGCGACATGGAACGCTCCTTGTGGGCGCGGCGTTGTGTCCGTACGGAACCTCGGCGCTGTGGCCGCCGCGGGAGTCGTACGTACGGGCGATGGCGTACCCGATCTTCCCACAGGCCGCACCGTCTGGAGCGGGCCGTAGGATGCGGGCGGTACGCGAGGCAGCGACACGGGAACGGGAGCACAGGCACAGGTGAGCAGCGAGAGCGCAGCCCAGGACAACCAGCAGGTGTGGGACGTCGTGGTGGTCGGCGCGGGGCCCGCAGGCGCCTCGGCCGCGCACGCCGCGGCCAGTACGGGCCGCCGGGTGCTGCTCCTGGAGAAGTCCGAACTGCCCCGCTACAAAACCTGCGGCGGCGGCATCATCGGCCCCTCGCGGGACTCCCTGCCGCCCGGCTTCGAACTGCCGCTGCGCGACCGCATCCACGCCGTGACGTTCTCGCTGAACGGCAAGCTGACCCGCACCCGCCGCTCCAAGCACATGCTCTTCGGCCTGATCAACCGCCCCGAGTTCGACGCGGGCCTGGTCAAGCTGGCCCAGGACGCGGGCGCCGAACTGCGCACCGGCGCCACCGTCTCGCGCGTCGAACAGCACGGCTCCGCCGTCCCCGACCGGCGCACCGTCGCGGTCGTGCTCAGCGACGGCGAGGTCGTGCTGGCGCGGTCGGTGGTCGGCGCGGACGGCAGTGCCAGCCGCATAGGGGCACACGTCGGGGTGAAGCTCGACCAGGTCGACCTGGGTCTGGAAGCGGAGATTCCGGTGCCGCCGACGGTCGCGGAGGACTGGGCGGGCCGCGCGCTGATCGACTGGGGCCCCATTCCCGGCAGTTACGGCTGGGTCTTCCCCAAGGGCGACACCCTCACCGTCGGCGTGATCTCGGCCCGCGGCGAGGGCGCGGCGACCAAGCGCTATCTGGAGGACTTCATCGGACGCCTGGGCCTGGCGGGCTTCGAGCCGTCCGTCTCCTCCGGGCACCTGACCCGCTGCCGCTCGGACGACTCGCCGCTCTCCCGCGGCCGGGTGCTGGTGTGCGGGGACGCGGCCGGTCTGCTGGAGCCGTGGACCCGCGAGGGCATCTCCTTCGCGCTGCGCTCGGGCAAGCTCGCGGGGGAGTGGGCGGTCCGCGTCTCCGAGGCGCACGACGGGGTCGACGCCCGCCGCCAGGCCATGAACTACGCCTTCGCGATCAAGGCAGGGCTGGGGGTGGAGATGGGCGTGGGCCGGCGGATGCTCGCGGTCTTCTCCAAACGCCCGGCCCTGATGCACGCCGCGGTCACGGGCTTCCGCCCGGCCTGGCACGCCTTCGCGCGCATCACCCGCGGCTCGACGACGCTGGCGGAGATCGTACGGACCCATCCGGTGGCCCGGCGGGCGCTGTCGGCGCTGGACCGGGGCTGACGCGACCGGTCAACGGGGGCGGGGCTCGGTCCCGCCTCCCGGGAGTCACCTCCTTGGATGTCACCTCCTTGGATGTCACCTCCTGGGAGTCACCTCCTTGGATGTCACCTCCTGGGGGCGTCGGTGAGGCGGAAGACGGGGTGGGCGGGGGCCGCGGCCAGCAGCTCGGCGTCGCTGGAGGCGGCCGAGACCTCGCCGAAGAAGCCCTTGACCTCCCAGCCCCAGCGCTCCAGATAGGCGCGCACAACGGCCGTCGTCTCGGCGGGCGGCAGCTCGACGGCCGTGAACGCCCGCCTGCGGCGGCCCACCCGCAGCTCGCCCCCGCCCGCTGCCCGCAGATTGCGCACCCACTCCGACTCACCGCGCGCCGAGACCAGATAGCGCTCGCCCGCGAACGTCATCGGATTGACCGGGACGCGGCGCCACTCACCGCTCTTGCGGCCCCGTACGGCCAGGTCGGCGGTGCCGGCCAGGCTGATGCCGCGGCGGGCGAGCCAGCCGATGAGGCCGTTGAGACGGGCTGCGGCCCGGCCGGGCCTGAGGTAGCGGGACTCCTGCGGCGCGGTCGCGGCGGACGGGGTTGTCGGTGCTGAGGGCGCGGGCTGTGCTGAGGGCGCGGTCGGCGCTGAGGGTGCGGGCTGCGTGGATACGGATGACACGGCAGAAGATCCCTTCCGGTATTCCTTCCGAGAGCACTGCTCTCGCTTGAGAGCAGTGTGCAGCACCCTGCTCCGCCAAAGCAAGAGCAGTGCTCTCATCTTCAGAGCACTGCTCTCTCATCTCGATCGCCGCTCTCGACACCGGTCACCGCTCCACGGGCTGGCACACTGGCTGACATGACCGCGATCAAGGGGGCCAGGGAACGGGCCCGCAGCGAAATCACCGCCGCCATCAAGGACGAGGCCCGCAGCCAGCTCGCCGCCAACGGTGCCGCGAAGCTGTCCCTGCGCGCCGTCGCCCGCGAGCTGGGCATGGTCTCCTCCGCGCTCTACCGCTACTTCCCCAGCCGCGACGACCTGCTGACCGCCTTGATCATCGATGCGTACGACGCCGTCGGCGAGGCCGCCGAACAGGCCCTGGCCGAGACCGCGGCCGACCACCCGGCCACGCGCTGGCGGGCCGTCTGCCGCGCCGTGCGCGACTGGGCCCTGGCTCACCCCCACGAATACGCGCTGATCTACGGCTCCCCGGTGCCCGGCTACCACGCCCCGCGCGCCACCGCAGGGCCCGCGGCCCGCGTCGGCCTCGCCCTCTTCGCCGTCGTCACGGATGCACACGCCGCCCAGCAACTCGCCGAACCCGAACCCGAACCCGAACCCACCGGGCCACTGCCCGCCGCCGTCCTCGCCGACGCACAGGCCCTCACCGAGGAACAGGGCGTGCGGCTGCCCGCTCCGGTCGCGGTCCGGCTCGTCGGCGCCTGGGCCCAGATGTTCGGCCTGGTGAGCTTCGAGGTCTTCGGCCAGTTCAACCGAGTGATCGAGGCGCGCGAGGAGTTCTTCGACCAGGCCACCGCCCAGCTCGCCCGCAGCGTGGGGCTGCCTGCCGCGTAGGAGGCCGCCGTTCCGGGCGCCGCGGACCCGGGCTGACCGCCGCAACCCCTGGGGCCCTGGGCCGTACGAACCGACGCACCCCTACTCCCACAGGAGTACGGCCGGTCACTGCGCCGGGCGGACGCCGTCCGCCGCGCCGCGCACTAGCGTTATCGGCATGAACACCGGACGGCCGTCCCGGGCGCGGCGCTTGTTGGCCCCGGCGTGGGAGCGCTGGCTGTCGCCCCGTACCGAGCAGTCCGAAGGCGGCGCCGGCACCCGGCTGCCCTGGTTCTCCACCCTGGCCATGACCGTCCTCGTCCAGATCGGGCAGTTCCTGGCCTCCCGGGGACAGCCCGAGCGCATACCGCTGGACGGCTTCGGGCGGGCGCTGCTGTTCGTGGGATCGGCGGTGCTGCTGGTACGCCACCGCAATCCGCGCACCGCCGTGACCGTCTCGGCCGCCGCCTTCCTCCTCTACCTGGGCGCCGGTTACGCGTACGGGCCGGTCTTCCTGCCCTTCAGCCTCGCCTGCTTCTCGGCGATCGTCGCCGGGTACCGCCGCTTCGCCGGGGTCGCGCTCGGCACCATCTGGGTGGCGCACGCGCTGCTGGGCCACTGGCTCTACCGGTGGCTGCCGCCGGACACGGACGGGGCCGCCGACTGGGGGCAGGAGCTGTTCATCAGCGCCTGGATGGTGGCCATCGTCGCCGTATCCGAGCTGGTACGGGTCCGCCGGGAGCAGGCCGCGCGGGCGCGGGCCGAGCGCGCGGCGGCCGAGCGGCGCCGCGCCGACGAAGAACGGCTGCGCATCGCCCGGGAGTTGCACGATGTACTCGCGCACAGCATCTCCGTCATCAACGTCCAGGCCGGCGTCGGCCTCGCGCTCCTGGACAGCGACCCCGAGCAGGCCCGTACCGCCCTGACGACCATCAAGGCGGCCAGCAAGGAGGCGCTGGGGGAGGTGCGCCAGGTGCTCGACACGCTGCGCAGCCCCGGCGCCGCCCCGCGCTCCCCGGCACCCGGGCTGGACCGGCTGGCCGAACTGGCCGAACAGGCACGGAGCGCGGGACTGACCGTCACGGTGGCCGTGCACGGCACCCGGGCCCAACTCCCGCCCGGCACCGACCTCGCGGCCTTCCGCATCATCCAGGAATCCCTCACCAACATCGTCCGCCACTCCGGCTCGCGCACCGCCAGGGTCCGCCTGACCTACGCCCCCGACGCCCTGGAAATCCGCGTCGACGACGACGGCCCGGCCTCCGGCTCCCCTGGCACGGCAGGCGGCGGCAACGGCCTGGTCGGCATGCGCGAACGCGCCGCGGCCCTCGGCGGCACCGTCGAGTCCGGCCCGCGCCCGGACGGCGGCTTCCGGGTGCTGGCCCGCATTCCGCTCGAGCCGCCGCCGGGGCGGGACACCGTACGCGAGGATGCGGGTACGGACGCTTCGGACAGGCTGGGCTCCTTGGACGGGCCGGGCGGGCCGAACCGGCCCAGCGCCGCCGCATCGACACAACACCCCGTGAAACCAAGGGCCGCCGGGCAGGCGGGCGCCGATGAGGAGAAGCCGTGATTCGCGTACTGCTCGCCGATGACCAGCTGTTGGTGCGGGCCGGCTTTCGGGCGCTGCTGGCCGCGCAGCCCGATATCGAGGTGGTCGGTGAGGCCGCCGACGGGCAGGAGGCGCTGGCCGCGGTCCGCGAAGTGGGGCCGGATGTCGTGCTCATGGACATCCGGATGCCGCTGCTGGACGGACTGGCCGCCACCCGCCGTATCACCGAGGACCCGCGGCTGGCGGACGTCAAGGTCGTCATGCTGACCACGTTCGAACTGGACGAGTACGTCTTCGAGGCCCTCCGCGCGGGCGCCTCCGGCTTCCTGGTCAAGGACACCGAACCGGACGAACTGCTACGGGCCGTACGCGCCGTGGTCGACGGTGACGCCCTGCTCTCGCCCGGCGTCACCCGCCGCCTGATCGCGGAGTTCGCGGCCCGCTCCAAGGAGCCGGCGGCCGCCGACACGCTGGCCGAACTGACCGAGCGGGAGCGGGAGGTGATGGCCCTGGTCGGCATCGGCCTGTCCAACGAGGAGATCGCCCGCCGGCTGGTCGTCAGCCCGCTGACCGCCAAGACCCACGTCAGCCGCACCATGGTCAAACTGGGCGCCCGCGACCGGGCCCAACTGGTCGTCCTGGCCTACGAGTCGGGCCTGGTGCGCCCCGGCTGGCTGGGCTGAGCGCGGAACGCACGGGCACGGCGTGCGAAGCGCCGTAACACCGTCACCACCCGCCACAGGAAAGCGCAGCCCGCCGCGAAGGCGCTGCCCGCCACGAGGCCGCGGGTCCAGGCGGGCCCCGGGTCGCCGAGCCAGACCGGGCTCGTCCCCGCGGCGAAGACGGCGGCCGCCACGAGCGCGCCCGTCAGCAGCGCGAATCCCATCTCGACGGTCAGGGCGTCACGTTCGGCCTGGGAACGCGTAGGAGACATGGTGACAGTCTGTCAGTCTCCGGCCCGAGGCCGGAAAGGATCGCTCCCGGTCCAGGGTATGCGTACTGCATATGACGTACGGGGTAGCAGCTGATCGCAGGGTCGGTGCTCGGCGCGAGGCGTAGGGCAGTCGACGGTTACCGGAGCGAGGGGAGTGGTGGGAGATGGCGCGTGGTGATCTGCGGTCCGTGGTGTGGGGGATGCTCCGGGAGAGCGTGCACCGGCCGGGCCAGGGGAAGGGGACGCGGCTGAGCCGGCTCCGGAACATCGAGGATGTACGGCGGGAGGCGGGCCGACGGGACTGCCCGATGCCGCTGACGTACGTCGACGGCGGCGCCGAGGACGAGATCACCCAGCGCGCCAACCGCGCCGCCTTCGCGCAGGTCACCCTCAAGCCCCGCATCCTCGTGGACGTCTCGCGGCGCGATTTGTCCACGACCGTGCTCGGGCAGCGGGTCGACTTCCCGGTTCTGCTGGCCCCGACGGGCCTGCCGGGACTCCAGCACGCCGACGCCGAACTGGGCGCGGCGCGGGCCGCACACGCCGCCGGCACCGTCTTCGCCATCAGCACCGCCGCCAGCTACAGCGTCGGCGAGGTCGCCGCGCACTCACCGGGCCCGATGTGGTTCCAGCTCTACCCCTGGACGGACCGCGCCGTGACCGAGGCGTGCATCGACCAGGCCCGCGCGGCCGGTTGCGGCGCGCTCATCCTCACCGTCGACGCCGCCGTACCCGGCAACCGCGAGCGCGACCTGCGCGCCGGGATGACCCTCCCGCCCCGCCTCACCACCGACCTGGTCGCCGGAGCACTGCGGCACCCCGTGCGCTACGGCCGCTGGCTGCGCACCCTGGCCGCCGGGCCCGGCATGCGGCTGGGCAACGTCGCCGGGACCGTGGCACCGCCCGGCGGCGCGGTGGGCGTGGCGGGCTGGTTCGAAGGCCTCTTCAACCCGTCGCTGACCTGGAAGGACCTGGAGTGGATCCGCGAGCGGTGGCAGGGGCCGCTGGCGCTCAAGGGCATCATCACCGCCGAACAGGCACGCCAGGCGGCCGACGCCGGAGCCGACGCCGTCATCGTCTCCAACCACGGCGGCCGCCAACTCGACTGCCTGCCCGCCTCCTTGCACGCCCTCCCCGCCATCGCCGACGCCCTCGCCGACACCCCCGTCGAAGTCCTCCTGGACGGCGGCATCCGCCGCGGCAGCGACGTCCTGAAGGCCCTCGCCCTCGGCGCCCGCGCCTGCCTCATCGGCCGCCCCTGGGTCTGGGGCCTCGCCGCCGCCGGCGGCCCCGGCGTGACCCGCGTCCTGGACATCCTCCACACCGAACTGGACCGCTCCCTGGCCCTGATGGGCGTGTCCACGGTCACCGAACTCGACCGCTCCATGATCACCCTCCCCTCCGACTGGCCGACACTGACCTGACCGCGGCTTCGGCCCTCACGGGCCCTCTCACGGGTGTGAGGTGATTCTTTGAGAAAGGCGGCACTGGTGGGACCGAGCTCTCTGGCTGAGCTGCCCCAATGCGGAACCCGGACCGCGAGAATACGGAGGGTTCTCCCCCCGGCCCAGCCGCTACTCCTATGACGTGCTGCTCGTCATCCACGACGGCGGAGCCGTCCAGGAGCAGGTATTGCGGGGTGTGAGCCTGCGGGTCACCCGGCCCGGCGCAACAACCTCTGGAGTGCCTACTTCGACGAAGGTGTCTACGTCGACGAGATCAGCGCCGCCGGACTGGTCCGCTGGGACAGCGGTGGCAGTCAGCGGTGGGGGTACAGCGCTCCGGAGGGCGTCGAGTACATCGATACGGTCTACGCCTTCAACGTCGACGACGGGGTTGCCTGGGCCGCCTACTATCCGACCTTCCCGCTGCTCGAGGCCCGCGCGGACGGGCAGATCCGGCTGTGGAAGTTGCCCGTGGTCGCGCCATCGGGGATGGCCGTCCACGGCGAGGAGGTCGTCACGCTGGGCGGCGACAGCTGCGGGGACCGGTTGCACCGCTGCCATATGACGGGAGGGAAGGCCGTGTTGGTCGACGAGGCGTGTCTGTCCATGCCGAACGGCGCCCCGATCCGACGGTACGCGCATCCCGTCGGTCGGGGTCGGCACCTGTTCATGCGGGGCCTATCTGCCAAGCAGTGGTACGTGATGGACATGGCGGAGCGGTAGGCGGACCGGGCCCGGTCAGGTGGCGGACCGCTCGCGCCACAGCTGGGCGAGTGAGCCGTCGCCGGAGATGGTGAGGCTGTCCCAGGAGAGGCGGTTCCACAGGGCGAGGTAGAGGTCGGAAGCGGGGCCTGCGATGACGCAGTCCGCCTCCGACTCCGCCTCCGGGGCCGTGCGTTCGGTGCTGGGTGGGGCGTCGGTCAGGTGGACGGACCAGGCCGCCGATGGCATGTCCGCTGCCCGGATGAAGAGGGTTCTGGGGGTGTCCGTGCGGACCTTGCTGCGGTGGCGGGAGTGGAAACCGACGAGGAGTTCGTCGATGCCGTCGGCGGCGAAGGGAGCGTCGAAGGGGGTGGGCGGGGCGCCCAGCGCCAGTTCGGCGTCGACTCGGTGGACGGCGGTCTCGTGGGCCTGGCGGCGGGTCCAGAAGGCGATCGGTGAGGAGGAGGGGAGGAAGGTCCAGCAGGCCAGATCGGCCGGTGCGGCACGAAGGGCCTGGACGAGGGCGCCGTGCCCTGCGCGGAGCCACGGGACCAGGGCGTCGTCGGCCAACTCCGGCGCATCGGGGAGCGGGGCGCCCTCCGTCCGCTTTTCCGTGACGAAGCCCGCGGCCCAGCGGTGGACGCTGCCCATGTGGAGGAGCAGGTCACGCACCTGCCACTGCGGGCAGCTGGGCACCGGCGCGTCGGGCCCGGCCTTCTCCGCGACCTCGGCGAGCAACTTCCCGTCCCGCTCCAGCGCTTGGATGTACTCGGCAATGTCCATGCTTCGAGTCTGCCAGCCGCCACTGACAACCTGACGACACCCGCCCGGCCGCCCCTGCTCAGTGCCCCGATTCCGACGCCTGCTTCGGCGGGTCGTCGACCTTGAGCTCGTCTCCCGTATGCGAGATGAAGACCACCAGCAGCCTCGCCGGTTTCGTCCGGCTGGTGTTGTGCGTGGTGACGTGATGGGCGCCCGGCTGCTCGACCCAGTTCTCGCCCTGGTGGTACGTACGCACCGGCTCGCCCTCAAGCTTGCTGCGTACGGTTCCGTCGAGCACATAGGCGTACACGAAAGCCTCGCCGTGCCGATGCGGAGCGGCATGTCCACCGGGCGGGAATTCCACGATCCTTGAGGTGAAGGTCCTGCCTTTGACATTCGGCAGCGCCTGTTGAATCAGCGATGACTGCGCCTTGGCCGAGGGCTTCGACGCCGCAGGGGCAGCGGACACCTTGGCGGTCCCGCGTTCCGCCGCGGGGGCGCAAGCGGCGGCTGCCGCCACTGCGCCGACGGCCAGAAGGGCCGAAGCAATCCACTTTCGCGCCGCGAATACTCGCCCGATTCCGATTCCGATTCCGGCTCCGGCTCCGGCTCTGGCCTCGCTCCCCGTCCCGGCATGGCGATGGGCGTCACGCCCTCGATCGGTGATGGCTTGCATCGCAGGTCCTCCGTTGCGGCGTTTATGAATGCGCGCGCAGGGCCCACGGGGAGATGGTGCGGCCGTCCAGCGGTGGGCCCGTTGCCGTCATGATCTCGACGGTATGCGCCGAGCGGCCCACCCACATGGGCCACTTCCCCGGTGAATTACCGGGCCATTTCCGGAAGCTGCCGAACCCTGGAGACCGATCTGAACAACTCACCTGTCCGTCAAGGCCGTTCAGTAGCCGACAGTGAACCGGCTCCTTCGATGCCGCGGCCGCTCGGCCTCGTCCAGCAGCGCCACCGCCAGATCCTCCATCGAGATCTCCGAGTTGCCCTCGGTGTCCGTCAGGAGTTCGTCGGTGCCCAGCCGGTAGGCGCCGGTGCGTTCGCCCAGGGTCAGCAAGGCGGGCGGGCTCACGTACGTCCAGTCCGCCGTGGTCTCGGTACGGCAGGCCGCCAACTGCCGGGCACACGCGAGCGCTATGGGGCGGAGGGAGGCGGGGAAGTCCGGGGTGTCGACCAGGGCGGTGCCGTCGGTGCCCGGGACGGTCAGGGTGGCGGCGCCACCGACCAGGAGCAGGCGCACGCCGGTCTGCCCGAGCCCGTCCAGCAGCGACCGGGTGGTGGCCACCAGGTCGCCCTCGCTGCCGGGCGCCGGCCGGGTCGCGTACGACAGCGGTGACCTCATGGCCGCGCGCGAGCGCCTCGGCCACCACACGGCTGCCCACGCTTCCGGCCGCTCCGAACACAGTGATACGCATCGTTCTCAGCTCCTGTTAGGGCGATTAGGGTGACTGGGGTGACTGGGGTGAAGGGCTTGCGTGGCGACGCGGAGGTCAGGTGGCGGGGGTGCGAGGGGCGTTCTGAGGGCTCGGGGTATCCGTGCCGCCCGCTGCCCGCCGCTGCGCCCCCGGCAGCGGCACTTGGGCCGCGACAAGGGCGGCGAGTACGACGAGTCCGCCCAGGAGTTGGAGCGTGGTCAGCGCCTGTCCCAGGACGAGCCAGCCGAGGGCCGTGGCGACCACGGGGCTGAGCAGGCCCAGGAAGGCGACGTTGGTGGGCGGCAGCGCGCGGATGCCGCGGAACCACAGGGCGTAGGCGACGGCGGTGCCGAGGATCGCGAGGTAGCCGTAACCGGTCAGGTTCGCGGCGGTCGGCGGCGTGGGCGGCAGTCCCTCGACGATGAGCGCGACCGGGAGCAGCAGCAGGCCGCCCGCGGTGAGCTGCCAGCCGGTGGTCGCCAGCAGCGGCGCGGGCGAGACCCAGCGCTTGCTCAGGACGACCCCGGTGGCCATGACGGCCGCGCCGCCTGCCGCGGCGGCCACGCCCAGCACGTCCAGCTGCGCGTCGGCCCGCAGCACCAGCAGGCTGACCCCGGCGAATCCCGCGGCGCCCGCGGCCACCGTGCGCAGCGACAGCCGCTCGCCGAGCAGCCCGGCTGCGAGCCCCGCCGCCAGCAGCGGCTGGATCGCGCCGACGGTGGCCGCCACGCCACCGGGCAGCCGGTAGGCCGCGATGAACAGCAGCGCGAAGAACACTCCGATGTTGAGGGCGCCGAGCACCATGGCCCGCCACCACCAACTGCCCTTCGGCAGGCGCCTGGTGAGGGCGATCAGTACGAGACCGGCCGGGAGTGCGCGTACCACGGCGGCCAGCAGCGGGCGGCCGGGCGGCAGGAGTTCGGTGGTGACGAGGTAGGTGGAGCCCCATACGGCGGGCGCCAACGCGGTCAGCAGGACGGTTGCGGTCCGATTGTTTAGCACTAAGGCAATGTATCTCAGCGCTAAGAAAACTGGCGAGGGTGCGCAGCGTGATGTACCTCACCGCTAAGGCATCGACTAGGGTGAAGCGATGGCAGATCAGGTGGACCGCGTAGTGGAGCAGTGGGGTGCGCAACGCCCCGACCTGGACGTATCGCCGATGGCGGTGCTCGGCCGCCTCAAGCGGCTCTCGCGGATCGTGGATACGGAACTGCGCCGCACCTTCGCCGAGCACGGCCTGGACGCCGCGTCCTTCGACGTCCTGGCCACCCTCCGCCGCAGCGACCCCCCGCACCGCCTCACCCCCACCGAGCTGATGCGCTCGGCGATGGTCACCTCGGGGGCCATCACCCAGCGCCTGGACCGGCTGGCGTCCCGCGGCCTGGTGACGCGCACCTCCAGCGCCTCCGACGGCCGCAGCCAGGTCGTCGCCCTCACCGACGAAGGCCGAAAGCTGATCGACCAGGCCCTCCCCGACCACCTCGCCACCGAACAACGCCTGCTCGCCGCCCTCCCCGAGGCTCGGCGCGAGGACCTCGCAGGCACCCTGCGAGACCTCCTGGAGTCCCTGGGCGACGCAGCGGACTCATAATCCGTCGGCCGTGGGTGCGAGTCCCGCCCGCCTCATCCCGGCTCGTCAGCGGAAAAGCGGTCCTACCCGCGGAAATGTAACGACGAGGGCCGCCGCGGACGCCATGGCGGCCCTCGTTTCGCTGCCCGACCAAGATTCAGGGGCGGCTGCGCGCTGCGCGGTCGAGCCCGCAGGGCGCTGGGGGAGGGGCCCGCATCAAGCGCTTGGAGGCCGCCCAGAAGCTGGCCGCCCGGGGCGAGCGTGGCGAGTTCGGTGGCGCGGCCGCCGCCCATGACGCCGTCGGGCGCGGCCGTCGGGCGACCGCCGAGTGATCGCCTACCTTCTCGACGCCTCCGCCCTGTGGTACCTGTTCCGCACCCCGGAGGTGCTGCGTTCTTGGGAGGGGCACATTGTCCTTGGGAGGGGCACATTGCCGCCGGCATGTTCCACCTCTGTGAGCCCCCCCGCCGAGTTTCTGTACTCGGCCACGGGGCCCGCGCACAGGGGCGAACTTTCCGAGGGGCTGGACGCCCTGTGTCACCTGGCGCCTGTTCCGAAGAACGCCTGGCGTTGGGTGGACACCGCCGAGCACAAGCTCACGCAGCGTGGGCAGCATCGCGCAGCGGGCCCCATCGATCTCCTGGTGTGCGCGACCGCGGTCCATCATGGGCACACCGTGCTCCACGTAGGCAACGCCGCGTCACCCACCACCCTCCCGGTGCCCGCGCACTGAGGTGCCGTCAGGTTGTGCCCCCTTCGGTGTGGTCGCGGAGTGTCCTGTCCCGCCCGAAATGGGCGTACGCATTTTGTTTCACGTGGGCACAAAGCCAGAATGGGCACGTGACCCAGACACGGACAACCAGGTTGGAGCGGGGCCGCAGTGCCCTAGGGCCCGCACTGGAGCTCGTACACACCGGACGCGCGCCCACCCGGGCCGTGCTGACCTCCGAACTCGGCGTGACCCGCGCGACCGCGGGCGCGGTGGCCGCCGAGCTCGAAGCGCTCGGCCTCATCAAGGTTGATTCTCACCCGACCGCCTCGGCCGGTTCTCAGGGGCGGCCCTCCCACCGGCTGACCATCGACGAGAACGGGCCCGTCGTCCTGGCCGTGCAGATCCACGCCGACGGCTATCGCGTCGCGCTGGTCGGCCTGGGCGGCCGGATCGTGGCCACGGTTGCCGACTGCGAGACCGTCCCGGCCGACCCCGCCCACGTTCTGGCCGATGCGGTACGGGACGGGGTCGGCATGCTGCGCGAGACCGGGCGGCGCTGTCTGGGCGCGGGCCTGGCCGTCCCCTCCGCCGTCGCCGAACCGGACGGCGCCGCGCTCAATCCCCTGCACCTGGCCTGGCCCGCGGGCGCGCCCGTACGCGAGCTCTTCCTGCGCGCGCTCGCCGACGCGGACTTTCCCGCGGACGCGGGCTTCACGGGCAACGACGTCAACCTCGCGGCGCTGGCCGAACACCGCCACGGTGCGGGCCGCGGCGCCCGCGACCTGCTGTGCGTGGCCTCCGGGCACCGCGGTGTGGGCGGCGCGCTGGTCCTGGACGGCCGTCTGCACAGCGGTAGTTCGGGCCTGGCCCTGGAGGTGGGCCACCTGACCGTCCATCCCGAGGGCGCGCCCTGCCACTGCGGCAGCCGCGGCTGCCTGGACGTCGAGGCGGACCCGCTCGCCTTCCTGGCCGCCGCGGGCCGTGAGCCCGGGCCCGAGGTCTCGCTGTTGCGGCGCTCGGTCGACCTGCTGCGCGAGGAGTACGCCGACCCCGCCGTACGCGCCGCCGCCGAGCTTCTTATCGACCGCCTCGGTCAGGGGCTGGCGGGCCTGGTCAACATCCTCAACCCCGACCGCATCATCCTCGGCGGCCTGCACGGCGCCCTGCTGGACGCCGACCCCGAGCGGCTGCGTGCCGTGGTCGCCGACCGCAGCCTGTGGGGGCGCAGCGGCGGCGTACCGATCCTGCCCTGCACCCTGGCTCACAACAGCCTGGTGGGGGCGGCGGAGCTGGCGTGGCAGCCGGTGCTGGACGACCCGCTGTCGGTGGTTCCTGTCTGAGCCGGGCCTGGGGTGGGGCGTCGCCTTGGCCTGCGGGCGGGGGCAGGGAGAGCCGGTGTTGGTGGTTCCTGTCTGAGCCGGGCCCGGGGGTGGGGCGTCGCCTTGGTCTGCGGGCGGGGGCAGGGAGACCCGCTGTCCGTGGCCCCCGCCTGAGCCTCCGCCTGAGCCCCAGCCTGCGACGGGGTCTCACCCAGGCCAGGGAGCGGCGAAGGCGCGGGCCGGGTTGGCGGTCAGGGCCTGCTCCACCAGGGCCTTGCCCAGGGTGAGTTCGAGGCGGGGGCGCAGGCGGCGCAGTAGATACGGCAGGCCGGGGCCGCCGTGGGCCGAGCGGGCGGCGGCCGTGGTGGTGTCGCCGCCCAGCAGGAGGCGGTCGGCGTATCCGGCGTCCGCCAGGTGGGCCAGGGCCTCCGGCAGTCGCCAGTCGGTGGCGTGGTGCGCGCGGGAGGGGCCGTCGAAGGCCAGGTAGGCGCCCGCCTCGGCGGCCTGGCGGTGCACGGTGAGGTCGGGGGCGCGGTTGAGGTGGCCCAGGATCACCCGGTCCGGTGCGACGCCCAACTCCCCGCACAGCAGGTCCAGTACGTCCAGCGCCCCCGTGCCCAGCTCCAGGTGCACCCCGATCGCGGCTCCGGTGGCGTGGTGGGCCTCGGCCGCGGCGGCCATGGTGTGCCGGGCGTGCGCGTCCAGGCCGTGGAAGCCGCCGGCCACCTTGATGAGACCGGCGCGGGGTGCGCCCGTACGGCCAGCACCAGCGCCGATCCCCTCCGTGAGCTCCGAAACGAACAGCGCCGCCAGATCCCCGCGTACCCGGTCGAGTACCTCCGGCGCGTAGTGCGCCGCCTGGTGCAGCCCGGTCGCGGCGACGATGCGTACGCCCGACTCCCGTGCGAGCCGGGGCAGTTGACCGGCCTGGCGGCCCATGCCGTACGGCGTCCACTGGATCACCGTGTCGCCGCCCGCGGCCCGGAAGGCGCGCAGTTCCTCGGCGGCCTCGTCCGCGTCGGCCAGTTCCTGGCCGGGCAGTTGGGGGCTGCGCAGGAAGAGGTGGTCGTGGGCGTCGCAGACGCCGAGCGCGTCCGGGGTGATGTCGCCGAGGACGGTACGGACCCGGCTCACCACTGCCGCCCGGTGGGGAGCCGGTCCAGCCCGGGGGCCGAGAGGTGCAGCACCTGGTGGAGTTCACCGGCCGGTGCGGCCCCGGCGGCCGGCTTGTCCCGCCACAGTGTGAAGCGCACCAGTTCCCAGTGGCGCGGGTCCAGGCCCAGGGCGGAGCTGTGCACCCCGTCCGTTTCCGCCAACTGGCGCTGTTCGGACAGGGCTTGGTCGATCGCGGTGGCCGGATCCAGCCCCTCGGCGAGGCGTTCCGTACTGCGTGAGGCGTAGTGCGGCCGGTCAGTGCAGGCCGGGCCGCGCTCGAAGAACAGGCCTTGCCAGTGCTGCACCACGGGGCGCCCGAAGTCACGGATCACGCCCCGGAACCCGTCTCCGGTCACAAAGCGGTTCATCGCCTGCGGGTCGGCCCAGAGATAGAACGGCGCGTATTGGTTGACCGGTGAGCCGTCGACGCCGCGCTCTCGTATCGCGTACGCCTTCAGGCCGAGCCCTTCGAAGTCGTCCAGGAGGTGCCCCTTGCTCTTCACACGGTGGCGGATGATCTCCATGTCGTAGTCGGCGGGCAGGGTGATGGGGTACTGCATGGCGTGCATGTGACGGGTCTCCGAAGAAGGGAGGAAGGAGGAAAGGGAGGAAGGAGGAAAGGGAAGGGAAGAAGGAGGGAAGGCGAAGGCGGTTCAGGCGGGGTATTCGTCGTCGCCGACGTGTGCGTCCCAGTCGGCGGTGGTGCCGTCGGCCGCGGCCTCCACGGTCGCCAGATGGGTCATGAAGGTGCGCGGCGCGGCGCCGTGCCAGTGCCATTCGCCGGGGGCGATCCACACCGTGTCACCAGCGCGGATCGTCTCGACGGGGCCGCCTTCGCGCTGCACCAGGCCCTCGCCCTCGGTGACGTACAGGACCTGGCCGTGCGGGTGGCGGTGCCAGGCGGTGCGGGCGCCGGGGGCGAAGTGGACGCTGAACATGCGCAGCCGGGACGGTGCGGGCGGTGCGGCGATCGCGTCCAGCCAGACCGTGCCCGTGAAGTGCTCGGCAGCTCCCGCCGTGCTCTGCGGGCGGTCGCGGGTGATCTCCATGGTGGTGAACTCCTTCAGGGGCGCGGGGACTTGGTGTGGGCGGCGAGGAGGGAGAGGACGCCGTGCACGGCGGTGTCGAAGGGGGCCGGTGACTCGGCGGCGCGCGCCAGGACGTAGCCGCCCTGTACGGTCGCGACCACGGCGGCCGCGCTCCCCGCGGGGTCCAGCGCGGCATCGAACTCGCCCGCCTCGCGCCCCTCGGTGAGGATCTCGGTGATCCGGGAGCGCAGCCAGTCCAGGGTCTCGAACACCGGCTGCCGCAGCTCGGGGTCGGTGATCACGTCCGGGTCCATGGTCAGCCGGCCCACCGGGCAGCCGCGCAGTACGTCGCGCTCGCGCAGCAGGTAGGAGCGCACCCGCTCGTACGCCGTGCCGTCCCCGGCGAGCGAGGCCTCGGCGGTGGCGCGCATGTGCGTCGCGGTGCGGCGGATCGCGGCGAGCGCGAGATCGGACTTGCCGGAGAAGTGGTGGTACATGCTGCCCTGGCCGACGCCCGCGCGCTGCAGGATCGCCTTCGGGCTGGTGCCGACGAAACCGCGCTCCCACAGGAGTTCCTGGGTGCTCTCGATGAGCCGTTCCGGAGTGGTCATGACCACACTGTACATACTAGTAGTTACAAAGATCAATGAAGGAGATCGACTGCTACGGGAGCAGCGGCCCGCGCGCCCCGTACTTCCCGGGTGGTACGCCATGTGCCGCTGGCCGTACGACGACCCGCGGCCCCTTGGCGGCCAGGCTCGAAGGCACCACACCCATCGAGGAGTTGATCCCCGTGAACGTCCTGGCGCACCTCTGGGCCGGCGGCGGCCCCGGCCCCTGGTTCCTGCTCTTCCCGCTGGTCTGGCTGGCCGTCGTGGCCGGCGTCGCGCTGCTGCTGCGCCGCACCGTGCGGCGCCGGCGCGCCCCCTGGCAGCGCCCCGGCGCCCCGCGGGCCGCCTCCGGCGAGGACCGCTCGCCCGTGTCCGTACTGGGCCGCCGATTCGCCTCGGGCGAGATCGACGAGGAGGAGTACTGGCGGCGGATGTCCGTCCTGGAGGAGCACTTCGGCACCCGCGGAACGAAGGGCGGGAAGGCGTGAGGGCGGGGGAGGCCCGGGTCGCCGCCCAGGTCACGGACGCGGTCAAGGTCTACGGGAGGGGGGACGCCCAGGTGCGCGCCCTGGACGGCGTCACCGTCGCCTTCCCGGCCGGCCGCTTCACCGCCATCATGGGCCCCTCCGGCTCGGGAAAGTCCACCCTGATGCACTGCGCGGCCGGACTGGACACCCTCACCTCCGGCTCCGCCTCCATCGCGGGCACAAACCTGACGGCGCTGGACGATCGGCGGCTGACCCTGCTGCGCCGCGAGCGCGTCGGGTTCGTCTTCCAGGCCTTCAACCTGCTGCCCACCCTGACCGTCGCCGAGAACATCACCCTCCCGCAGGACCTGGCGGGGCGGCGCGGCGACGCGGAGTGGATCGACGCCCTGATCGATGTGGTGGGGCTGCGGGACCGGCTGCGGCACCGGCCCGCCGAGCTCTCCGGCGGCCAGCAGCAGCGCGTCGCGGTGGCCCGCGCGCTGGCGGGCCGCCCGGAGGTGGTCTTCGCCGACGAGCCGACCGGCAACCTGGACTCGCGCTCGGGCGAGGAGGTGCTGGGGCTGCTGGGCCGGGCGGTGCGCACCATGGGCCGTACGGTCGTGATGGTCACCCACGACCCGGTCGCGGCCGCCCACGCCGACGAGGTCGTCTTCCTCGCCGACGGCCGCCTGGTGGACCGCCTGGAGCGGCCGAGCGCCGACCGGGTGCTGGACCGCCTCAAGTCCTTCGAAACCAGGGCCGGTTCGGCGGGGGACGGGCCGAGGGGGACGGGTAGGGGCAGCTCCGGTGCGGCGCGGGCGGTGGCGCCATGACGCGTGCCGACGGCGGGAGCGAGGCGAGGGCCGCTGCCCGCCTCGGCCGTGCCGCGCTGCGCGCCGACAAGCGGCGCTTCGCCGGGACGTTCCTGGCCGTGCTGCTGGGCGTCGCCTTCCTCAGCGGGACGCTCGTCATGGGCGACACGCTGCGGGCGGGCTTCGGCACGCTCTTCGGCAGCGCGGCCGACGGTACGGACGCGGTGGTCCGCAGCGCCGATGTGATCACCGCGGAGGGGCGCGGGCGCGGCACCCGCGAGCCCGTCGCCACCGAACTGGCCACCACGCTCACCACGGTGGCGGGGGTGGCCGCCGCCGAGCCCGCCGTCCAGGGCGCCGGGCAGCTGATCGGCAGGAACGGCAAGCCCGTCGGCGGCACCGGCCCGCCCACTCTGGCGGGCAACTGGATCACCGACGCCCGGCTCAACCCGTACCGCATCGCCCAGGGGCGCCCGCCGCGCGCGCCCGGCGAGGCCGTCGTCAACCGCGGCGCGGCCGAGGAGGGGCGGCTGAAGGTCGGCGACTCCACCGTGCTGCGCACCCCCGACCCCGTACGCATCATGATCGTGGGGATCGCGACCTTCAACGGCGGGGACGGCCTGGCGCGCACCACCTTCACCGCGCTGACCCGCGCCGATGCGGAGAAGTACCTGACCGGCGGGCCGGGGCGGGCGGCGTACATCCAGGTACGGGCCGGGCCCGGCGTCAGTCAGCAGCAGCTCGTGGACGCGCTGGCGCCCGCGCTGCCCCGGGGGATCGAGGCGGTCACCGGCGAGCAGTGGGCCGCGGAGAACCTCGACCAGATCTCGGGCACCTTCCTGTCGCTGTTCACCACCCTGCTGCTGGTTTTCGCCGGTATCTCCCTGCTGGTGGCGACCTTCTCGATTCACAACACCTGCGCGATCGTGGTTGCCCAGCGCACCCGTGAGAACGCCCTGCTGCGCACCCTGGGCGCCTCCCGCGGACAGCTCACCGCCGCGACGCTGGCCGAGGCCGCCGTGGTGGCCGGGGCCGCGAGCGCGCTCGGCCTGCTCGCGGGTCTCGGCATCGCGGCGGGACTGCGCTCGCTCTTCCCCGCCCTCGGATTCCCTTTCCCAGAGGGGGAGTTGACGGTCAGTTGGCTCTCCCTCGCACTGCCGCTCGCCGTCGGCGTCGTGGTCACCCTCGCCTCGGCGCTGCTGCCCGCCGTGCGCGCCGGGCGCACCGCCCCGATGGCCGCGCTGCGCGAGGTGGCAATCGACGCCTCGGGCGCCTCGCGCACCCGGGCCCGGCTGGGGGAGGCCCTGGGCGCGGCGGGCCTGGTGCTCACCGCGTTCGGTGCGGCCGGCACCCGGGACATCTACCTGGCCGGCGGCGGGGCGCTGCTCACCCTCGTCGCGTTCGTGGTGCTCGGCCCGGTCGTGGCCTCCCGGGCGGTACGGATCCTGGGCGGGCCGCTGGTACGGGCGCGCGGCGTCACCGGCGCCCTGGCCCGGCGCAACGCGCTGCGCTCGCCGAGGCGCACCGCGGCCACCGCCGGTGCGCTGATGATCGGCGTGGCCGTGGTCAGCCTGTTCGCCGTCTTCGGCGCCTCCCTGAAAGCGACCATGGACCACAGCGTGAGCCGCGCTTTCGCAGGTGATGTCGCCATCAGCGCGGCGACCCTGGGGCCGGGCGGCAGCGGGCTGAGCACCGCGCTCGCCCCCGCCGTGAGCAGGCTGCCCGAGGTGGAGGCGGCGCTCGGGCTGGGCCGGGGCGTGGCCGAAGTCGACGGCTCCGGGCGGCAGTTGACGGTCACCGACCCGGCCGCCCTGGGGCGGGTCCTGGACCTGGGGGAGGTGCGCGGCTCGCTGGCGGGGCTGGGCGCCACCGGGCTGGCCGTCTCCCGGGACGAGGCGGCGCGGCACGGCTGGCGGCCGGGCAGCACCGCCGAACTGGCCTTCGCCGACGGCGCGCGGCAGCGCTTCACCGTACGGGCCGTCTATGAGCGCGCCGACCTCGCGGGCACGTACGTGATCACCCGAGGGGCATGGCAGCCGCACAGCGTCCAGGACGCCGACACCCTCGTCGCGGTCGCCTTCAAGGACGGCATCCCCCTGGAGCAGGGCAAGGCCGCGGTGCAGCGGGCCGCGGACGCCTATGGAAGCCCCCAGGTGCAGACCCGCCAGGAGTACGCGGCCGCGGCGGCGGGCGGCATCGACATGTTCCTCACCCTGGTCTACGCGCTGCTGGCGCTGGCCGTGGTCATCGCCCTGCTGGGTATCGCCAACACCCTCACCCTGGCCCTGCACGAGCGCACCCGCGAACTGGGGCTGCTGCGTGCCGTCGGCCAGAGCCGCGCCCAGCTGCGCGCCATGGTGCGCTGGGAGTCGGTGCTGGTGGCGGCCTTCGGCACGGCGGGCGGGCTGGCGCTCGGCGCCTTCTTGGGCTGGGCACTGGTACGGGCCTCCGACCGTGCGCAGACCGGCGTCTTCGCGCTGCCGGCCACCTCACTGGCGGTGGTGGCGCTGGTCGGACTGGCGGCGGGGGCGCTGGCCGGGCTGCGCCCGGCGCACCGGGCCGCCCGCCTGAACGTACTGCGGGCCATCGCCACGGAATGACGCAGCCCCGGCACCCGCCGCACCGGAGCGATCCGGCCGCCGCGTCCCGGGCTCCGCCCTCAGCCGACCTTCGCTCCCCGTACCCGGGGGTGGGGGTCGGCCGTCAGCGCAGTCCCTTCCAGTGCGGCGGCGCTCCAGCGTGAGGGAGGCCTGCGGGACTCCTCGTGCGTGTGGCACAGCGTGGGAAGGGTGAACCAGATGACTTTTCCGGTGCCCTCGGGCCGTACGCCCCAGCTCTCGCTGAGGGCCGCGACCAGGGACAGGCCCCGTCCGCTGGTCTCCATCGGTTCGGCGGGCCGTATGCGCGGCAGCCGTGGATCGAGATCGCGCACCGAGACCGTCAACTGGTCCAGGAGGACCGACAGTTCGACGGTGCACTGCTTGCTGGGGCGGGCGTGCTGATGGACGTTGGCGAGAAGTTCGGTCACCCCGAGTGCGGCAGGGTCTATCAAGGCGTCGAGACGCCAGTACCGGAGCTGCGCCGATACGATTCTGCGCACTTGACCGATCCGCGACGGCAGGGCCTGGAGCTCCACCGTGCAGTGTCTGCTGGGCTGCCTGATCACGACCGCGACTCCCTGATGAGGTCGGGCGCCCTCGAGCGTGGCGGGGGCGAAGATCGGATCCAGCGGCTGGGTGGCGCCGGGCCGACGTCACTCTGTCACCGCTGGTGAACCCTCAGTGATACGAGTCCAGGGTCGTCCCGCGAGCGCGCTCCCGCAACCGCACCGTTGCCCGCGGGACGCCGTCAAGCACGTTCGGAGCGTGCCTGCTGCACGGCGTCCAGGAAGCGTTCCGGGGCGCCCAGTCTGAGCGAGTAGCGGTGGCCGTTGAGGGTGGCCAGCGCCCGGTCGCGCGAGGGGAACCAGGGCCGGTGCGTGTGGACGGTCTGGACCGGCGCGCTGTCGATCTCGGTGCCGTAACTGGTCAGCAGCACCACCCTGCCGTCCCTGACCACCACTTGCCCCGCTCGTGTCAGAGATCGCGGCCAGCGCTCGATGCGCACCCCGGTCGCGTTGAATTCGGGCTCCGCCATGGTGCACCACCTCCTCGGCGTCACGGGCGAGTGGCCTGACCCGCCCCCTCGGTGGGAAGTCTGCCCGCGTGGCGGCCCATGCACCAGTGCCCATTGGCCAAAGCTCGACGAACAGCCGTCCCCACGCGCTGCCTTGGGGCTGCCCAAAGCGATGTTTATGCAGGTGAGAAGCGTGCGACGGGTGGTTATGATCGGAACTGGCCCGGCGGTCAGCGCGGGCTCCGTGCAACGGTGAGGAGCACGCCGATGAGCATCACCCAGCAGCCTTCGTCCCCCAGCGGCGCCCCCGGGGGCCCGCTGCCGACCGTGGACGTGGACCGCACCGATCCGGACTACCGCGGCTGGCTCAAAGAAGCCGTGCGCAAGGTCCAGGCGGACGCCAACCGCACCGCCGACACCCATCTGCTGCGCTTCCCGCTGCCGGAGGAGTGGGGCATCGACCTCTACCTCAAGGACGAGTCGACGCACCCGACCGGCAGCCTCAAGCACCGCCTGGCGCGCTCGCTGTTCCTCTACGGGCTGTGCAACGGCTGGATCCGGCCCGGCAAGCCCGTCATCGAGTCCTCCAGCGGCTCCACCGCGGTCTCCGAGGCGTACTTCGCCAAGCTCATCGGGGTGCCCTTCATCGCCGTGATGCCCGCGACCACCAGCCGCGAGAAGACCCGGCTGATCGAGTTCCACGGCGGCAGCTGCCACCTGGTGGACGACCCGCGCACCGTGTACGCCGTCTCCGCCCAGCTCGCGGCGGACACCGGCGGCCACTACATGGACCAGTTCACCTACGCGGAGCGGGCCACCGACTGGCGCGGCAACAACAACATCGCCGAGTCGATCTACCAGCAGCTGCGCAAGGAGCGCTACCCCGAGCCCGCCTGGATCGTGGCCACCGCCGGCACCGGCGGCACCTCCGCCACCATCGCCCGCTACGTCCACTACATGCAGCACGACACCCGCGTCTGCGTCCCCGACCCGGAGAACAGCTGCTTCTTCGACGGCTGGCTGACGGGAGACGCCGCCACCGGCTGCGAGACCGCCTCCCGGATCGAGGGCATCGGCCGCCCGCGCATGGAACCCAGCTTCGTGCCCGGCGCGATCGACCGCATGATGAAGGTCCCCGACGCGGCGAGCATCGCGGCGGTACGCGCCCTGGAGACGGCCATCGGCCGCAAGGCGGGCGGCTCGACCGGCACCGGCCTGTGGAGCGCCCTGAAAATCGTCGCCGAAATGGTCGCCGAGGGCCGCACCGGCTCGGTCGTCACCCTCATCTGCGACCCGGGCGACCGCTACCTCGACAAGTACTACTCCGACGCCTGGCTGGCCGAACAGGGCCTGGACATCGCCCCGTACGCCACCGCCATAGAGTCCTTCCTCAAGACCGGCCGGTGGCCGGACTGCCGGGCCCAGCAGGACTGAGCGCTCCGCTGTCGTGTCCGCTGGAGGCGCGGTCAGTCAACTGCGGGCCGGCGGGGTCCGTCCGCGCAGTTCCCCGCGGCCCCTATGGGACCCGGCCGTGACGGCAGCCCACCTTTCCCACTTTCCGGCCGAGGCGCCGGGCGGATGCCGCAAGGCGCAGCAAGGGGCTGGTCATCGCCGTGGTCATCAGGGCGACCAGGGCGAGGATCCCCAGCAGGCGCTCGTCGATGATGCCCGCCTGGTACCCGGCCTGAATGACTGCGGGCAGAACGCCCCGAGTGCGTACGGCTATTGACGCCGTGCTGCCACACGCTGCCGTGGTGGAGCCGCTCTTGGCGCCGGTGCGCCGTCAGGGGTGGCCCACCTGGGAGACGCCGTGGACGTTCAGCTTGGCCTGCACATCGTCCAGAAGCGTGCGCAGCAGTTCGGCGAGCGCCTCACGCTGCTCGTCGGACAGGCCGTCGAGCAGTTCCACTTCCCGGCCCAGGACCCGGTCGACGGTGCGCTCCACGAGGTCGTGACCGGCCTCGGTGAGCTCCACCAGAACGGCCCGGGAGCGCCCCGGGGCGGGGCGCCGGACGACCAGGTTCTCGCGCTCGGCCCGGGCCAGCCGCTGGGAGATCGCGCCGGCCGTCACCAAGGAGTGCTCGGCCAGCTCGCGGGTGCTCAGGGTGTAGGGCGGCCCGCTGCGGCGTAGCACGCTGAGCAGGTCGAGGGTGGCCGGGTCGACGTCCGCTTCGGCCAGCGCCCGGCGGCGGTCGTCGCCGAAGTGCTTGGCGAGCTGCCAGATGCGGGTGACCACGCCGATGGAGGTCACCGGGGTCTGCGGACGCTCCCGGCGCCAGGCGATGGCGATGGCCTCCACCGGGTCGCGGATCAACTCCGGCCCCTCGGCCCTGAACTGCTGCGAAGACTCCATGGATACCTCTCACCGCGTGCTACGTTTAGCTGCCAATTAAGATCTAAACATAAGGCTTCAGGGCTTCGATGTTACGCCGTCGGCCCGCTGCTGGGCATAAGCCCTGACCCCGTTCAGCCCTGACCCGCTCCGACCTACCAGTGGTGACCATGAGTGCCTTAGCAAGGGAATCAGCCAAGGAACAGAACCCATCGCGTGCGGCCGGGGCGGCTGGCGCTCCTCGCGGGGACGGACCTGCGGCCCGCGACTGGGCCGGGCTGGTGGTCGTGCTGCTCGCGATGTTCATGAGCCAGATCGACATGTTCATCGTCAATGTCGCGGCCCCGGAGATCCAGTCCGATCTGAACGCCGGATTCGGACAGATGCAGTTCGTGATCGACGGCTATGTCATCGCCTACGCCGCGGGCATGGTGGCGGGGGGCCGGCTGGGGGACCGCGTCGGACGCAAGAAGGTGTTCCAGTACGGCGTCGCCGCCTTCACGGTCACCTCCCTCCTGTGCGCCCTGGCCCCCTCGGCGAACACCCTGATCGCCGCGCGCGTCCTCCAAGGGCTCTCGGCGGCCTTGATGACACCGCAGGTGCTCTCCATCCTGCGGGCCGTCTTCGTCCACGGCCATGACCGCGCCCGTGCGGTGGGCGCCTACGGAGCGGCCATCGGCTCCGGTGTCATCGCCGGACTCGTAGGCGGCGGACTGCTGCTCAACCTGGACGTGGCCGGCCTGGGCTGGCGCATGATCTTCCTTGTCAACGTGCCGATCGGGATCGCCATCCTCGCTGCGGCGGTGCCGGCGGTGCCGGAGAGCCGCAGCGCCGACAACCCCCGGCTGGACTTCGTCGGTGTGGTCTTCACTGCCGTACTGCTGCCGCTGGTGCTGGTCCCGCTGACCATCGGCCCCGAGAAGGGCTGGCCATGGTGGACCTTTGTCTGCTTCGCGCTGGGCTTGGTGGTCGTCGTCGCGTTCGTCCGCTGGGAGCGGCGTGTCGAGGCTCGGGGCAGTGACCCGCTGCTCCCCGGCAGGCTGCTACGGGCCAAGGGTTTCCCCCTCACCATGGCCACCGTTCTGGCCTTTTTCGCGGGCAACGCGGGCCTCTTTCTGGTGCTCACCTACCACCTTCAGTCCGGCATCCGCCTGTCTCCGATGAACGCGAGCCTGGTGTTCGTGCCGCTCGGGGTCGGCTTCATCATCGCCTCCGCAGCCTGCCGGGCGCTGGCCGCCAGGTTCGGCATCCGCGTCTCCATCGCCGGCGGGGCCATCATGGCCGTGAGTCTGTGCTGCGTGCCGGCCGTGACCGGCGCGGAGCCGGACTCCCAGAGCCTGCTCCTGGCCGCCGTCATGGGCGTCTCGGGATTCGGGCAGGGGCTCGTGGTGGCACCGCTGATCGACACGGTTCTCTCGCGCGTCCACCCCGACGACGCCGGCGCCGGCTCGGGCGTGCTGAACACGGTCACCCAGGCAGGCATGGCCCTCGGCGTTGCTGCCATCGGCGCCGTCTACCGCGCCGTCCTCGGCGCCAACCCGCAGTCACCTGAACACCCCGTCAGCGCCTCCGACTTCGCCGATTCCTTCGACGTCACCAGCCTCGTACTGGCCGTACTGGCATTCCTCGTGGCACTGCTGTGCGCACTTCTCGGAAAGTCCCGCTCGGCCGACGACACCGCTCAGCCGGCGCCGTCCCGGGCCTGAACCCGGCACTGCCGCGCTCCAGCAGACCGGCAGCCGCTCCTGCGGGGGGTGCGCGCAGGACCCCGGGCATCGTGCTCGCAGAGCGGCGCCGGGACGACAACTCCAGCGCGGCCGACGCGGGGTGCTCCTCCAGGCGACTGACGACGTAGCCCGCACGGCCGCCCCAGGCGTCGCGGTTGCCGATGACGAACGGACGGCGTTCGTCGCAGCGGACGGCGGTGGTGAGGAGGCCGGGGCGTGAGGCGTCCCGGGCCCGGGTGCCGGGGCAGCGCGGATCACGGCCCGGCGACCGGTGGAGCTGCAGATTCCCACGACGCTTGTGCGGCAGGGCGGCCGGCTCCTCGTAGTGCGCTCGCGGTTCGCCAAGGGGGCCGGTGGGTGAAGGGACACCGCAGATGCCGTTCGCAGTGGCGGCGTTCCGCGGAATCCGAGTGGGGAGTCGGCGGGGCTGTCACTCCCAGGTGACAAGCGGCTCCGCCTTGCCGGTCTCGATCCATTCGACCCTCGAGGGCGCGCCGCCGCCCTTGTCCGTGACGAAGATGGAGCAGTCCTCGTAGCTCTCGCCCTTCGGGGCCTTGTCGAAGTCGGTGACACCGTCGGCGTCGGGGCACGGCGTGAACTCGCGCGGGGGCGGTGGGGCGGCCAGATTGCCACTGGCATCGACGGTGGGTACCACACTCTGTGCATCGGGCAGGATGCTGATGGCCGTCAGCTGGCCTTCGCTGTTGTAGGACACGAGGTTCGGGCGGCCGACCCTGCCGTCCTGGGTCTTCGTGACCTTGTAGTGCAGGTAGTACGGCGTCCTGCCCGCGTAATCCGATGCGCCCTTGAGGACGTCGAGATCGGCGTTGGCGCCCTCCTCGATACGGACAACGGCCACATCGATGCCGTTGGCGTTGGCCGATTCCCCGATCTTCACCTCCTTGCTCGATCCGGAGCATCCGGCAAGGGCCAGCATGGCTCCAACGGCGGTGACGACGACGGCAGTTCGTGCGGTTCGGCTGTTCACTGCATCCCCCCGAGCGTACGGTTCCCGGTCGCCGCGAGCATACTGTGCACCCCTCGAGGAAACTAGATAAATCTTCTAGAAAACAACTTCATGAAGTGCGCTCCCTGATCCATGCTCGGCCCACGGCGCAGGCGGGTTCGGTGCGCGCTGTCGCGTACCCGCAAGCATGGACGTGCGACGACGCGGCGGGAGGGGTGCGAAGTTGTGTGCCGCTCGTGCGTGGGCGCGGGGGCTGGCGGCTCTCCCGCTGATGCTCGCGGTCTTGGCCGGCGCGGCGCAGTCGGGAGCGGCCGACCGCACCCGGATCTCGCGGCCCTTGCCGTCCTGGGCGGGACGGCCGGGCGGGCACCATGCCTGAGAGGGTGTCAGATGTCTGTGGGGCAGGGGTGGTTGGGGAGGGGTGTGGCCGTCACAGGTCGGTGTCGTTGCCGCCCTCGCCCGCCACCAGCAGTTCCGGCGGCAGTTCGGCGATCTCCTCGCGGGCCCGTGGTGCCAGGCCGCCGTCGGTGACCAGGACGTCGACCTCCTCCAGGGAGGCGAAGGAACTCAGGCCCACCGTGCCCCACTTGGTGTGGTCGGCCACCACCACGACCCGCCGTGCGGAGCGTACGAAATGGCGGTTGGTCTCCGCCTCCGCGAGGTTCGGTGTGGACAGGCCCGCCTCCACCGAGATGCCGTGCACGCCCAGGAAGAGCACGTCGAAGTGGAGCGAGCGGATCGCGGCGTCGGCCACCGGGCCCACCAGGGTGTCGGACGGGGTGCGCACGCCGCCCGTCAGCACCACCGTCGCGGCGCCCGCGCGCGGTGACGAGCCGCCGCTGGCCGCGGCCCGCTGGGCGTTGTAGAAGACGTCCGCCACCCGTACCGAGTTGGTCACCACGGTCAGGTCCGGTACGTCCAGCAGCTGCTGGGCCAGGGCGAAGGCGGTCGTGCCGCCCGCCAGCGCGATGGCGCTGCCCGGCGCCGCCATCTTCGCGGCGGCCTTGGCGATGTCCTCCTTCGCGCTGAGCTCCAGCGCCGACTTCGCCTCGAAGCCCGGCTCGTGCGCACTGGGCTCGCTGACCGGCACCGCGCCGCCGTGGACCTTCTCCACCATGCCCTGCCGGGCCAGCGCGTCCAGGTCGCGACGGACCGTCATGTCCGAAACGTTCAGTTTGCGGGTGAGTTCGTTGACGCGTACCCCGCCGCGGCGTCTGACCTCGTCCAGGATCAGGGCGCGCCGCTGCTCCGCGAGGAGGTTCTGATTGTCGCTCACCACGGCCTGGCCTTTCTTCTTCGGTCCGTCCGGCACTTCCTGCGGCCGTCGTCGCCGGTGCGCGGCGCACATGACACCGCCCTCATCCTCGCATGCGGCGCGGGCGGTGGTCGCCCGGGCGGGGAGAACCGATTGGCCCGGGGTGGCTGCGGCGGCACCGGCGAGGGAGGATCCTGGTCGCACCGCATGGCGGGAACCATCGACTTCATCGCAGGGACCATCGGGGGAACGAGCGTGGACACCACGGACAGGACATCGCATTCTGTGCCAACTGGCAATGAGCAAGCGGAAGTTGGCGATTCGCGGGATACGGGGGAGCGGCGGCTCGCACTGGAGCTGCTGGTGCACGGGGTGGGCGGCACCACACCGGAGGAGATGCTGGACGACCCGCGCACCGCACTGATCACCGGCGACGCCACCGCCGCCTGCTACCGCCGCACCGACGACGCCGACGCGGAGGACCGCCCGCACGAGCGGCGCGAGGAACCGGTCAAGGAGGCCTACTGCTGGTGCAATCTGACCTCCGGCAACGGCGCCCGCGCCCTGTGGCTGGTGCTGCTGCCCTTCATGGTCGCCAACCTCGCCCACTGGATGCGCCCGGCGGCCCCCTCCCGCCACCCGGCCCAGCGCGTGTACGACGTCCTCGTGCGCATCCTGGCGCTGAGTCTGACGGTCCTGCTGGTCGCCGCGGCCTGCGAGGTGGCCCTGGACCTGACGGCCTGGCAGTGCGCGGGCACCGCCAGCTGCGCGGGCAGTACGTCCTGGCTGGGGTTCCTGGGCCCCGAGCAGGGCGGCTGGTGGAGCGTCCCGGGCCGCAGGCTCGCCCTGGCCTCGGCCGTACCGCTGCTGCTGCTCGGCCTGTTGTGGTGGCTCTCGCACCGCACCTGGAGCGCGTACGAGTCCGCCTCGCCGCCGCCGCGCCGCCCCGGCGTCTCGCGTGACACCGAGGCCCACGAGCGCCCCGCGCTGGCGCTGAACGGCTTCTGGTACGGCCGCAGGCTGGTGGCCCGGCTGCGCGCCGCGCACTCCACCGCCGGCGTCCTGACCATCGCCGCCGCGCTGCTGGTGGCCACCGTCGACTTCGACGGCAGCGCCCGCGGCGAGACGGCCCTGGCCGTGATCGGACAGGCCCTGATCGCCGTGGTCGTCGTGCTGGGCGCGATGTGCCTGTTCATCGTGTGGGGCACCGCGCGCAGCGAGGCCGAGCCCGACGAGGACTCCGACCGCTGGGTGGTGGGGGCCCTGCCGTACGCCTCACTGGGCGTGCTGGCGCTGGTGCTGGTGCACACCGGCTGGGCCCGCCCCGGCTGGGTCAGCGACGGCCGCCTGCCGGGCACCAGCGCCTTCGGCGGCCTCGCCGTCCTCCAAGGCGCCCTGGTCCTGGCCCTGGTGGTGACCTCGACCATCTTGTACCGCGCCGCCCGCAGGGCGGCCGCCGCCCGGCAGGACGGCGACGGACGCGAGGCCCTGAACGGTCTGGCCGGCGCCGCCGTATCGCTGCTGGCCTGCGCCCTGGGCGGCGTGCTGTCCGGGGGCGTGGCCCAGCGCATAGCGGACTGGCTGGACCGCGGCCAGACCCCGGGCCAGGCGCAGGCCGCCATGGCGGGGCCGCCCGTGGTGATGTCCTGGCAGGCCTCGGTGATACCGGCCCTGCTGCTGGCCGTCGCCGTCCTGGCGGTGCTGGCCGCCGTGCGCGTGGTGGTGGTGCGCCGCTCCGTGGCCAAGGACATCCCCGGCCTGTACGACAAGAACGAGAAGCCCGACGAGCAGCGCACCCGGCGCATCGCCGCCACCATCGCGCGCGCCGGACTCACCGACACCGCGCCCGTATTGATCGCCACCACCGCCCTGGTCACCCTCGTGCTGGGCGCGGGCGCGGTGATCGGCGCCTGGCTGACCGACCGCGCCCCCGGGCGGGCCACCGCCGGGGCTGCGCCGATCGTGCACGGCACCGCGCAGACCGCCGAGTCGCTGGGCTCCTGGCTGATGGGCGCCGGCGTCATACTCCTGGTCGTGATGGGCCGGCGCGCCTACCGCGACAGTTCGGCGCGGCGCACCATCGGCATCCTGTGGGACGTCGGCACGTTCTGGCCGCGGGCCGCGCATCCCTTCGCGCCGCCCTGCTACGCCGAGCGCGCCGTGCCCGACCTCACCTGGCGGATGGCGACCTGGACCGAGCGCTTCGACGGGCGCCTGGTGCTGTCCGGGCACTCCCAGGGCAGCGTGCTGGCGGCCGCCGCGGTGTGGCAGCTGGACCCGGTCACCCGCAGCCGTGTGGCGCTGCTGACCTACGGCTCACCGCTGGAGCGCCTGTACGGCAGGTGGTTCCCCGCGTTCTTCGGCCCGGCCGCGCTGACGGGGCTGCACAAGGAGATGGACGCCTGGCGCAACCTGTGGCGCTTCACCGACCCCATCGGCGGGCCCGTGCTGCTGCGGGGGAAGCAGGGCCGGGAGGTGGACCGCGGTCCGCTGCGCGACCCGGTGGCGTTCGGGCGCACCCTGTTCAACCCGCTGCCCGCGCAGATCCTGGGCCACGGCGACTACCAGGCCGACCCGGCCTTCGGCGCCGCGCGCGCCGAGCTGATCGCCCACCTCGCCCCGGCGGTACCGGGGCAGCGGGCGGACCAGGAGCTGACTCAGGGGAGTTCGGGCAGGTCCTCGGCGTAGAGGAGGGTGAGGTCGGCGGTGCTCGGGTCGGTCAGCTGCGCGACCCGGCCCGCGTGCCGCTCGACCATCGCCTCGAAGGTCTGGCGGGCGGTGCGGCCGTTGCCGAAGGCGGGCCCCTTGGGCAGCGCGGTGAAGTACTTCAGCAGCGCCTCGCCCGCCCCGTCGGCCAGCTGGTACTGGTGCTCCTCGCCCTGCTGCTGGACGATGCGCAGCAGCTCCTCGGGGGCGTAGTCGCCGAAGGTGATGGTCCGTGAGAAACGGGAGGCCACACCGGGGTTGACGGCCAGGAAGCGCTCCATCTCGGCGGTGTAGCCCGCCACGATGACCACCACCGCCTCCCGGTGGTCCTCCATCAGCTTCACCAGGGTGTCGATGGCCTCGCGCCCGAAGTCGCGCCCGGAGTCCTCCGGGGACAGGGCGTAGGCCTCGTCGATGAAGAGCACGCCGCCGCGCGCCCGGTCGAAGGCCTCCTGGGTGCGGATGGCGGTCGAGCCGATGTGCTCGCCGACCAGGTCCACCCGGGAGACCTCCACCAGGTGGCCGCGCTCCAGCACGCCCAGGGCGGCCAGGATTTCGCCGTAGAGGCGGGCGACGGTGGTCTTGCCGGTGCCGGGGGAGCCGGTGAAGACCAGATGGCGGCGTACCGATGCCGCTTTGAGCCCGGCCTCCTGCCTGCGGCGGCCGACCTCGATCATGTTGATGAGGCTGCGGACCTCGTGCTTGACGCTCTCCAGGCCGACCAGGGTGTCCAGTTCGCCGAGGACTTCGCCGGAGGGGCGGCTAGCCACGGTGTCGGGCGCGGTGGCCGGTGCGGTCTGGGTGGGCAGGCTGCTGAGCAGTCCGGCGGTCTGGGTCTGTACGGCGGGCGCCGTGGCCGGGGTGTCGGCGGCCTCGGTGGCGCGGGACTCGTCGCTGGTGCAGTCGGTGACGTGGGGCCCCTCGCCGTCGAACTCGTAGCCCCCGCGGGCACAGCGCTCGGTACGGCAGCGCGTCAGCGTCGTACGGCACCCGTCGATGACATGGAAGCCGTAGCCCGAACTCCCGGTCACCCGGCAGCCGGTGAAGGTGCCCCGGCCCTCCGCCGAGACGTAGAAGCCGGCCTCCACGGGCGAGGTGACGGTGCAGCGCTCCAGGGTGGGGTCGGCGCCCTTGGTGACGATCACGCCGGTCTGGGTGCCGTCGAAGGTGCAGCCCGAGAGCGTGCCGCCGCTGCCGTGGTCGCGGAACCACGCGCCGGTCGCCGCCTCGCGCACCCGGCAGTCGTCCAGCTGTACGGTCGCGCCGTCGCTGACCGAGACGGCGGTGTTGCGGACCTGGGACAGGTCGCAGTCCACCACGTCCGCGCGCGAGCCGCGGTCCAGGACGAACAGGGCGTCGGGCACGTCGTGCACGCGGGTGGAGTCCAGCAGTGCGGTGGCGCCGTCGCTGACCCAGACCGCGGGGTAGTCGCCCGTACTGTCGTGGATCTCGCACCCGTTGGCGTCCACCCGGGTGCCCGGGTCCCACACCGAGAGCCCGTTGCGCCCGAAGCGGCGTACCTTGCTGCGGGTCAGCGTCAGCACGGAGCGCGAGCGCAGGTCGACGGCGTTCTCGGGGATGTCGTGGATGTCGCAGTCGGCGAGGGTGAGCACCGCGTCGGTGTCCAGGGTGACGCCGTCGGCGGAGGTGCGGTGCACGGTGCAGCCGGTCAGGTGTCCGGCGGCGCGCGCGGCGACCTGGACGCCCGCGCCCTTGATCTCGTACAGCTCGCAGCCCACCGCTTCGACCGCGCTGCCCTCGCCGTTGAGGGACAGACCCGCTCCTGAGGCGTGGTGGATGCGGCAGTTCTCCAGCCGGGGGTGCGCGCCGCCGCGCACCGCCACGCCGGCCTGGCCCGCGGCCACCACCTCGCACTCCTCGAACAGGCCGCCGGCGCCGTCCAGCACGCTGATGCCGACCCCGCCGGGGTTGTCGACGGTGCAGCGGCGCACCGTGGGGCGGGCCCCGCCGCGCACCTCGATGCCGGAGGCCGAGCGGGTCACCACGCGCAGTCCGGTCAGCTCCGGTGCCCCGTCCTCCACCAGCAGGGCGGGGGAGGCGGAGTCCTGGGCCTCCAGGTGCAGGTCCACCACGCAGGCCGAGGCGCGGACGGTCAGTGCGACGCCGTCGGCGGGCGCGATCCGTACCGACCCGCGCGCGCCGTCGGGGGCACGCAGCGTCACCGAGCGTGAGACCACCAGATTCTCGCGGTACGTTCCGGCGGCGACGGTCAGCACATCGCCGTCCCCGGCGGCTTCCAGAGCTGCGGCGAGGGAGCTGTACTCGCCCGTACGGCGCCGCCACCGCGACGTGCCCGAGTGCGTCACCTGGACCGAGCCCTGTGCCATGGCGCTGTCGTGCCCCCACCTCGTACGGCATTGTCATCGGCCCGGCCGATGCGGCGCGCGGACCCCAGCGCGAGGGCTGGCTGCTCCACCGTAGCGTGCGCGGGCAGCGGCAGTTGACATGGTCAGTCGGCTGGAGGGGTCCGTGCGAAAACCCCGGTGGCCTGCGGGCGCACAAAGGTACTTCGAGCGGGAGCAAGGCGAGGTGCGGTGGCGGGTCAGCTGTCCGCGCCGGTGCGGCCCCAGTCCTGCCCGGCCCGTTCCCACTCCTGGTCCCAGCGCCGGTGCCGGGCGAGCGTGAGGCGCCATACGGTCAGCCGCCGGGCGCCCTCGACCAGGCCCGCCGCGGCGGCCGCGCCGCCGAGTCCGGCGATCACCGAGTGTGTCCGGGCGGTGTCGGCGTCCAGGGGCCGCGGCACGATGCGGCCGCGCTGATCGGTCCAGATGCGGAAGCGGTCCCCGCGCTGCACGCCGCGGGGCGCGGCGACGGTGTCGGTGTGCGTGCTGCCGTCGGGGGCCGTCCAGTTGGCGAGGGCCCGGCGGTGGGCCGCGCGGGTGCTGGTGGTCTCGGGGTCGGGGTTCACGGGGGCGCGCGGCAGCAGCCGCTGCACGGTCACCCACACGAGGTGCCGCTGGCGGTGCTGCTCGTCCACGGTGCGCAGCAGCGCGTCGTGCGTCGCGGCGGTGACCGCCCAGCCCGCTACGGCGGCGCCCAGCGCGATCAGTACGGCGGCGGTGAGGGCGACCCAGGCCTCCACGAGATCGGTGGTGCGCCGCAGGGGGTTGTGCCGCCAGCGCCACAGACCGGTGATGGCTCGCATGCCCACACCCCCTTCCGTTTCGTGAGTACCGCATCCTGCGCCGTTGATGCGCGGGTTTGGTGAAGAGAGAGCAAAATCACGGGACATAAGGGGCGGTCGGCAGGTGGCCGGTCCGTGTACGGTCCCGCGCGCGCCGCGCATCCGACATATGCCGGATGCGCGCCGTATCGCCGGTGACATCCCTTCAGCGCCCTCGATCGCGGCCCGACACTGTATCTCCGCGCGAGGGAGGGTGTCTCCGCGCGAGGGAGGCGACGATGGAGCACCGGTTGATCGGCCATCTCATGAACACCGAAGTCGTCAGGGCCCGTTACGGCACCTCGTTCCGGGAAGTCGTCAACCTGCTCGACAAGGCGCAGAAGACCGGGCTGCCGGTCGTGGACGGCGACGGCAAGGTGCTGGGCGTCATCTCCGAAACCGACCTGATGTTCCGTCAGGCAGCCCAGGACATGCTGCAGAACCGCTGGTACCACCGCCGCCGCCTCACCGGCAGCGCCCGGGCCTCCCGGGCCAGGGCCCGCAGCCTGCGCGCGGGCCAGCTGATGACGAGCCCCGCGGTGACCATCGGCCCGCACCAGACGGTCACCGAGGCCGCCCGCCTGATGATCACCTCCAAGCTCGACCGGCTGCCGGTGGTCGACGCCGAGGGCCGGCTGTGCGGCCTGGTCACCCGCAGCGACCTGCTGCGGGTCTTCCTGCGCAGCGACGAGGAGATCCGCGAGGAACTGATCACCGAAGTGCTGGTACGGACCCTGGGCCTCAAACCCGGCGCCATCGGGGTGACGGTGGAGGCCGGCGTGGTCCGCCTCTCCGGCCGGATGCCGCGCGGCAGCGAAGTCCCCCTGGTCCTGCGGCTCGCGGGCCGCATCGACGGAGTCGTCGCCGTCGTCGACGAACTGGGCTACGAGGACGACGACGCGACCGCCCAGCCGGACGAACAACTGGTGCGCGACCGCGCCCAGGAGTGGCTCAGGGACCTTTAGCGGCCGGGGCGGCGTTCAGTGCAGGCGTACGGCCAGCGTCACCACCGCGCCGGCCGTCTCCGGCCCCGCGGCCCCGTTGCCCCCGGCACCCACGCTGAAGCGGTCCGCCACCAGGCGCGCCAGCCACAGCCCCCGCCCCTTGGTGGCGCCGTCCAGCCCCGGCAGCAGCTCGGGGATGACCTCCTCGCTGAAGCCGGGCCCCCCGTCGCTGATCCTGCACTCCAGTTCATCGCCGAGGCGGCGCAGCAGCAGCCGTCCCGCGCCGCCCGCGTGCTCCACGGCGTTCCCGGCGATCTCGTCCACGGCCAGCACGAACTCACCGCGCCGCGGCTCGCACAGCCCCTCGCGCGCCGCGCACTCCTCCACCAGCAGCCGCAGCTGCGGCAGCAGCCGGGCGGTGAAGCGGCGGTGCAGCAGACAGCGCTCGGCGGGCTGCTCGGGGGAGGGCTCCTCGAAGCGGGCGGGTTCGGGCGTCAGCACGGCCGTGCCACCTCCGTCAGGGCCAGGCGGGGCACCGACCCGGCGCCGAGCCGCTGGAGCGTACGCGCCAACAGGCGGCCGCAGCGGACCTCGATCAGCTCGTGCCCCAGCGCCTGCGCGGCGAGGATGAGCAAAGTGGTCGCGCAGCCCACCGACAGGAAGTGCACCTGCGTCAGGTCGACGGTGAGGCGGCGGGTGTGCGCGGTGCGGGCCAGCGCGATCTCCAGGGCAGTGGTGAAGGAGTCCAGGGAGCGGGCATCGGCCTCGCCGACGACACGCAGCGTGCCGTCCGGGCCGGGGTCGGCGTGCAGCTCGCCCAGGCGCTCCAGCAGCGCGCGGGGGTGGGCCCGTTCCATGGCGGTGAGCACCTCGTGGTCGAAGCAGCGGCGGTCATAGGCGCAGATCTCGCTGTAGGGGCGCCCCTCGAAGAGCTCGTCGGCGTGTGTCTCGCGGTGCATGACGCCGCGGACGTCCGCGCCGGCGGCCGGTACCCACTGCATGTCGACGAAGCACCGTAACGCCGCGAACCCCTCGCGCCGGGCCCGATCGGTCTCCTGCTGCATCCGGCCGATCTGCCGCTCGGCGGTGAAGGGGACATCCGGGCCGATCAGCCCCAGGATGCTGCCGATCACCAACTGCCCCTGGCGGCGCGCCACGACGGTGCTGCGGCCCAGGAAGTCCAGCCGGGCCAGGACCTCCTCCCGGGACAGCCGCGGGCTGGGGAAGACCAGCACCTTCTCGCCGCGCGCCAGCCCGAGCCGCACGAAGGCCGTCACGACGTCCCAGCGCGCCTCGTCGTTGTCGTAGCTGACGAACGCGTGGTCCCCCGGCCGCATGTGCTGCACGGGGATGAGGTGGTCACCGCTCGTCTCCCAGCCAGGCATCGGCACACAACTCTCCCCGTCGGCTTTGCCGTTCGCACACTGTAGGCAGCCGGACACGCTGCCGCAATGTGCGCGCCGACCGCCGCACACGGCGCTGCGCCGGGGCGTTCCCGCGTGCCGTGGACGGCCGGGGCGGGGGTCAGTCCAAGATCTCCACGGGGTCGCCGACGCGGATCGTGCCGGGTCCTTGGGGGATCAGGTTGCGTCCGAAGACCAGCTGGTCACCGATGCGGTGGTGGCGGGCCAGGGTGCGCAGCGGCTCCTTGCCGCGCTCGGCGGTGCGCTGGTCGGTCGTGGTGATGACACAGCGCCCGCACGGCTTGACGGCGCGCAGCTCCACCTCACCGATGCGCAGCCTGCGCCAGTCGTCCTCGGCCCAGGGCGCGGTGCCCTCCACGACCACATTGGGCCGGAACCGGTTCATCGGCAGCGGGCCCTCGTCCGCGTGATCGCCTTGCGCGATAAGGGAGTTGAGGGCGTTGAGGGAGGAGGTGGCGGTGAGCAGCAGCGGGAAGCCGTCGGCGAAGCTGACGGTGTCGCCCTCCTGGCCGTAGTTGGGGTCCACGGGCCGCCGCCGGGCCGGGTCGTCCAGGTGCACCAGCGCGGCCGGCACCCCCAGGAACGTACTCACCCAGTGGTCCGCCGCGCGCCCCGCGGGCACCGCCTCGACCTTGTCCCGCCACACCTCCACGGGCCGGGTCTCCACCGGCTCGGGCACCGCGACGGTCAGCGGCTCCATGCCGGGAGCCGTCAGCCGGACGGCGCCGCCGGGCAGTTCCTCGGCGGCGGCCAGGGCCATCCGCGGGTGGGCGCGCTGGGTCATGAACCGCCCGCCCGCGTCGACGAGCATCCAGCGTCGGTCCCCGGCGAGCCCCCACGGTTCCACGACCGCCTCGCCGGGTCCTGACCCCGAGATGGACTTGACCGGGTAGCGGTGAATCGCTTGGAGAAATGGCGTCGGCATGCGTCCATCCTGCCAGCCGCGCCCCACGGCACAGCGGCGGCCCGGTCCGGCACCGCTGCCCGCTTCGGTGGACGCCGTAGGTGACGTCAGATCAGTCATTGACGATCCTCGCCCCCTTGCATGAGGGCGATTCCCTTCAGCTCGTGTGAACGGGCTTCGGGGTTTCACGCATCCGCCTCCGGCCGGTGGCCGGGACTCGCGCCTTGGGGACGCTGCGCGTGCTGTTGGTGACCGTGCCGCCCGTCCGGCGGGCACGGGCCTCGATCTCGATGGAGGCGTTGTGGTCGGCGTCGTCCTCGTGTCCGCAGTGGGCACAGGCGAACAACCGGCCGCATCCCTTGCGGGATTCGGGATCGACCCGGCCGCACGCGGCGCAGGTCTGGGAGGTGTGGAACGGTGGTACGGCCCGGAGTTCCGAGCCGTACAGGCGGGCTTTGTACTTCAGCTGGCGTCGCCGTTCACCGGGGGTGTTGTCCAGGATCGACCGGTTCAACCGGGCCTTGGCCCGGACGTTCTTCCCCGGCGCTTCGGCGGTGCCTTTGGCAGAGGCCGTCATGCTCTTCACGCGCAGGTCCTCGATGCCTACGAAGCCGTGGTTTTTGGCGAGGCCGGTGGTGAGTTTGTGCGTGAAGTCCCGACGACGGTTGGCCTGCCGGGTCTTGAGTCTTCCGATGGCCACGATCGTCCTGCGCAGACGGCCGCTGTATTTCCCGCGCTGGTGTTTCCTGGCATAGGTGACCTGGCGGGCCTTCTGCTGCTCCAGGTACGTGAGCCGGGCCTTCTCCGGCTTCGTCAAGGTTGGTGGCATGAGGCGTGGCGCGGTCTCGGTGGAGACATACGCGGAGGCGGCCACGCCGAAGTCCACCCCGCACCCGCGCTTGCCGTTCGGCTGGGCGGGCCGGGTCCCGGTGTGGATGCCGAAGGACACATGCCAGCCGTTGCCGTCCCGGGACACGGTGGCGTTGCGGATCGTTCCGCCGATCGCCCTGGACAATCGCAAGCGCAGCCAGCCCAGCTTCGGGATGCGTACCTCGGCCCACTTGCGATTTAGCTTGCGAACCTCGACGGCCTGCCCCGGGAAGGGGATGGACAGCCGATGCCCCCGCTTCTTCCGGACCGGATAGGTGGCCGGATGCTCTGGGTTCCAGAAGTTGTCATACGCCCGGTCGAGGTTACGCAGGACCTGCTGACCGGCCTGCGCCGGGAAGTCCCTCATCCAGGCCATGTCGGCGCGGGCCGCGGTGAGGTGCCTGCACTGCTCGGCGGATCGCATCGTGTACCGGCGCTGCCTGTACAGGTACACCCTCTGCTCCAGGGCCACGTTCCACAGAGCGCGCCCCGTGTGACCCCACCGGGTCAGGGCCAGCTCCTGATCCTTGGTGGGGTACGCACGGTACTTGCGCCCCATGTCCGCCTTCACCAGTTCACCGTAACCAGCCCCGCTGACGATGCCGGTCCACCTGAGGGTCAGTGCACTTCTCAGAAGCGCTTCACCACCGGGCTGAAGCCCCCGGTGCGCTGCGCCTAATCGTGGTAGCCGCGTGAGGGGTACTGACCGTTGTAGGGCTCCTGGTACGGAGTGGGCGCCGGGCGCGGCGCTACCGGGGCGGCCGGGCGCATCGCCTCGTAGCCGGTGCCCGCGCCGTTGCTCATCCCGGTGTTCAGCCCCGCGCTCATGCCGGGGGCCATGCCCGGGTTCATGCTCGCCCCCATCGCGGGCCGGGGTGGCTGGTACTGCTGCGGCTGCTGTGGCTGGTAGCCGCGGGTCCCCACGGACTGCTGGGGGATGTACGGCGCCGGGGTGTGCTGGAGCGGGGCCACGGGCTGGGCGGTGGCGGCGTAGCCCTGGGCGCCGGGATGGGACGGCGCGGCGGGCTGGGAGGGTGCGGCGGGGAGCGCGGGCAGCGCCGCAGGGAGCGCCGGCAGGTAGGACGAGCCGGTGTCATAGGGAGAAGCGACCCGGATCGGTGCGATCTGCGGGGTACCGCGTTCCGCGACGAGGCTGTCGTAGATCGGGGTGTCCGGGAAGGAAGGCGAAGCGTAGTAGCCGCCGCCGTAGTTAGAGCGGGGGGAGGTCATGCCACTTAAGTTAAGCCCATGATGTGCTGGTTGGGGAGCCTGAAAAGCGGGTTGTTTCGCGTGTTCACAGTGGTCTCTGATCCTCAATGTGAGCGAATTTGGGAAAATCGGTCGCGAACGGGCGTAGGGATCGTGTAAAGAACGCGCCCTGGAAGGGCCTTTCGGGGTGAACCGGAAGCCGCCGACGGCGTTTACGTTGGAGGGGAGCCGCCGCGCGGGCGGGCCGGGAAACACGGGAGGAAACAGCGCCATGTCGATGCCCAAGGGCAGCAACGTGATGGTCCAAGCGGAGGCGGTACGCGTCGAACTGGCCTGGAACGGCGGCCCCGGCGTCCCCGACGTGGACGCCTCCGCGCTGCTGCTGACCTCGGGCAAGGTGCGCGACGACGGCGACTTCGTCTTCTACAACCAGCCCCGGCACGCCTCCGGTGCCGTACGCCACGAAGGCAAACACCCCGCCGGCGGCCGGCTCACCGACACCCTCGCCGTGGACCTCGCCGGCATCGAGCCCGCCGTGGAGCGGGTGGTCCTGGCCGCCTCCGCCGACGGCGGCACGTTCGGCCAGGTCCCCGGCCTGAGCGTGCGCGTCCTGGACGCCCGCGACGGCGCCGAACTCGCCCGTTTCGACAGCCGCGACGCCAGTGTGGAGACCGCCTTCGTCCTCGGCGAGCTCTACCGCAGACAGGGCGCCTGGAAGTTCCGCGCGGTGGGCCAGGGCTACGACACCGGCCTCGCGGGCCTGGCCACGGACTTCGGCATCAGCGTCGACGAGCCCGCCCCGGCCGCTCCGCAGCAGCCTGCCCCGCCCGTACCGCCGTCCGCCCCGGCGCCGATGGCCCCGCCCGCCGGTCAACCCGCCGCGTCAATCCCGCCGCCCGCCCCCGGGTCGGCTCCGGCGCCCGTGGCGCAGCCCGTGCGCCTGTCGAAAGTCACCCTGACGAAGGACGCCCCGTCGGTTTCGCTGACGAAGCAGGGCGGTACCAGCGGCGCGATGCGGGTGAACCTCAACTGGAGTTCGGGCCCGCAGGGCGGGCAGAGCGCCCGTCCGGCCAAGAAATTCGGCTTGAAAGCGCTCCAGGCGCTGGGCGCCGCGCCGTCCTCCGCCGGCCTGGACCTCGACCTGTGCGCGCTGTACGAACTCACCGACGGCAGCAAGGGCGTCGTCCACCCCATCGGCAACAGCTTCGGCTCGCTGACCTCACCGCCCTACATCCACCTGGACGGCGACGACCGCACCGGCGCCGTCGCCTCCGGCGAGAACCTCACCATCAACCTCGACCACCAGGACCGCATCCGGCGCGTCCTGCTCTTCGTCACCATCTACGAGGGCGCCCGCAGCTTCGAGGGACTCAACGCCACCGTCACCCTCCAGCCGCAGCACGGCGCCCCCGTCGACTTCTCCCTGGACCAGTGCACCGTGCCCTCCAACGTCTGCGCCCTCGCCCTGATCACCAACACCGGCGGCGAACTCGTCGTCCAGCGCGAGGCCCGCTACCTGGTGCCCGCGCCCGGCGTCAGCCCGCAGCGCACCGTCGACCACGCCTACGGCTGGGGCCTGCAGTGGACCCCCGGCCGCAAATGAGCCCGGGGGGCCCGACGGGCCGGTGGGACCGCTGAGCCCCATGGGCCCGGCGGCTCACGGCGCCCCGTAGGTACGGCCCTTCCACGCCGCCCCGCGCCCCCGGTAGTGCTGCACGGCCGAGTCGATGGTCATCAGCAGATACAGCAGCGCGGTGAAGGGCAGCAGCAGCGCCGTCCACAGCGGCTGGCGGTAATAGCGCAGCATCGGCAGGAAGGTCCCGGTCATCACCGCCCACGCCGCCCCGCCCAGCACCGCGGCGAGCGTGCTGCCGCCCGCCAGCCCGGCCACCAGGGCGGCGGGCGGCGCCAGGTAGACCACCGCGAGCCCGATCACCGTCCCCGCCAACAGCAGCGGGGAGTGCAGGAGTTGGGCGTACGCGCTGCGCGAGACCATCCGCCACAGCTCACCCAGCCGCGGATAGGGGCGCACGCTGTCCACCCGGTCGGCCAGCCCCAGCCAGATCTTCCCGCCGCTCTTCTTCACCGCCCGCGACAGCGTCACATCGTCGATCACCGCATGCCGGATGCTCTGCGGAATGCGGGCCCGCTCGGCCGCCTCGGTGCGCAGCAGCACACAGCCCCCCGCCGCGGCCGCGGTACGCGCCGAGGGGTTGTTGACCCAGCGGAAGGGATACAGCTGCCCGAAGAAGTAGACGAACGCCGGGACGATCAGCCGCTCCCACACCGTCGCCACCCGCAGCCGCGCCATCTGCGAGACCAGGTCCAGATCCGCCGAGCGGGCCGCCGCCACCAACTCCCGCAGACTGTCCGGCTCATGCGCGATGTCCGCGTCGGTCAGCAGCAGATACTCCGCTTCGCTGCGCTCGCGGGCCAGCGCCATGCCGTGCCGCACCGCCCACAGCTTGCCCGTCCACCCCGCCTCGGGCTCGCCGGGCGTATCCACCGTCAGCGGCAGCCCGCCGCGCTCGGCCGCCAGCGCCCTGGCCAGCTCACCGGTCCCGTCCGAACTGCCGTCGTCGATCAAAAAGACCTCCGCCCGGCCCGGGTACTTCTGCGCCAGCAGCGACGGCAGGCTCACCGGCAGCACCCCGGCCTCGTCCCGGGCCGGCACCACCACCGCCACCGCAGGCCAGCGCTCCGGCTCCGCGCGGGCCGGCAGGCGTACGTCCGTACGCCAGAACATGCCCTGCCCCAGCAACAACCACAGCCAGGCCAGCAGGGACCCGGCACCGATCCACTCCATCGCAACCACGGCCCGAGTCTGCCGCACCCGCCCCGCGCCCGCCGGGCCCGTACACAAGATTGATCAAATACGGGATCGATTAAAGTTGCGGGGTGCTGTGATCCCGTAGGCCGCGCCACCAGCGGCGCTACCGCCGTGCGTCCACGGGCCCGCGGCCGCAAGGACACAGGACGTACCAGCAGCCGGGGCACCCGCACCGCCGGGCCGACGAGACAGACAAGGGCAAGGGCTCAGTGAAGATCGCGCTCATGGACTCCGGGACCGGACTGCTCGCGGCGGCCGCGGCCGTACGGCGGCTGCGCCCCGACGCCGATCTCGTGCTCTCCAACGACCCCGACGGCATGCCCTGGGGCCCGCGCACCCCCCAGGACGTCACCGAGCACGCCCTGGCCGTCGCCCGCGCCGCCGCGGCCCACCGCCCCGACGCGCTGATCGTCGCCTGCAACACCGCCTCCGTGCACGCCCTGCCCGCGCTGCGCGCCGAGCTGGAGCCAGCGCTGCCGGTGATCGGGACCGTCCCCGCCATCAAGCCCGCGGCGGCCGCCGGCGGACCCCTGGCCATCTGGGCCACCCCCGCCACCACCGGCAGCCCCTACCAGCGCGACCTCATCGCCCGCTTCGCCGAGGGCGTCGAGGTCACCGAGGTGCCCTGCCCGGGCCTTGCCGACGCCGTGGAGTACGCCGACGAGGACGCCATCGACGCCGCCGTCGCCGCCGCCGCGGCGCTCACTCCGCGTGACCTGCGCGCCGTCGTGCTGGGCTGCACCCACTACGAACTCGTCGCCGACCGCATCCGCGACGCCCTCCAGCAGCCCGGCGCCCCCGCCCTGGTCCTGTACGGATCGGCCGAGGCCGTCGCCGCCCAGGCGCTGCGCAGGATCGGCGCCGAACCCGCCCCCGCGGCCGCCCCCACCGGCAGCCTGACGGTCCTCCTCAGCGGCCGCACCGGCGACCTTCCCGCGCCGGCCCGCGCCTATGACGAGGGACGACTTCTCTGCGTCACCGCTGACCCCACGGGTTCGGGGCCGATGCCGGCCGGCGAACCCATCGGCCACTGACGGCACAGGACTTGTCCAACGCGCTGCCAGGGCGCCCAAAGACGCGTACGCTGCGTCCCATGAGGGACCACCCCCAGAACGGGGCAGCAGCCCCCGGCGACAACAACCACCAGGATGTTCCCGAGGTGTGGCACGGACGCGCCACCAACCGCGGTCAATGGATCCTGGCCGCCACCGGCGCGGCCTGCCTCGCGCTGGGCATCGAGCTCGCCGTCGACAACGCCTGGACCTCCGGCCTGGCACCACTGGTCATGTCCGTCGTCGGCTGCGTGCTGGCCGGACTCCTGGTGCTCTTCGGCACGCTCGCCTTCGTCCACGTCGCCGTACGGGTCGACAAGGACTGCCTGGAGGTGCGGTGCGGGCACATAGGGCTGCCACGCCGCCGGATCCCCCTGGAGCACGTCGTGGAAGCGGACTTCGCACCACGCGTCACCCCACGCAACTGGGGCGGCTGGGGCTACCGTTGGCGCCCCGAGCAGGGCACGGCCGTCGTAGTGCGCAGAGGTGAAGGCATGGTCCTCACCCTCGGCGACGGCCGCAGCTTCACCGTCACCGTCGACGACGCGGAAGCCGCCGTGCGCTGCATCCGCGGCCGCCTGGGCCTGCGCAACGGCCGCGCGGCCGGCGCCTGAGAGCGCCCTGAGGTTCCCTCGCCCGTCAGTCGGCCCCGCGCTCGTTAGGGTGCGGGGCATGGCAACTCCCGACTTCATCACAGACCTGCGCGCATCCATCGGCCACGACCTCCTCTGGCTGCCAGGGGTGAGCGCCGTCGTCTTCGACGACGAGGGCCGTGTGCTGCTGGGCCGCCGCGCGGACAACGGGGCCTGGTCGGTCATCGGCGGCATCCCCGAGCCCGGCGAACAGCCCGCCGAGGCGGCCGTGCGCGAGGTGTACGAGGAGACGGCGGTACGCGCCGTGGCCGAACGGGTCGTCCTGGTCGAGACGCTCAAGCAGGTCCGCTACCCCAACGGCGACCAGTGCCAGTTCATGGACATCACGCTGCGCTGCAGAGCGGTCGGCGGCGAGGCCCGGGTCAACGACGACGAGTCACTGGAAGTGGCCTGGTTCGCCCTGGACGAGCTGCCCGAGCTGGAGGAGTTCGTGGTCTCGCGGATCAAGCTGGCGGCCGACGACGCGGCGCCGACGTGGTTCGCGGGGGCGTCGACGCAGGCGGGCTGAGGGCTGAGCGGGGCCTTGGGGGCGGGCGCTGAGCCCCGGCCGGACGGGGGAGGCCGACCGGGGCGGTTCGCGGGTGCGGAGGCCGAAGACCTCGGCACAATTGAACGATAAACCATTCCGCGGTGGCCCTGCATCCCGGGCCGGGGTCGCCCGTTCGGGCGAATGCCTCCGGCCCGGCTCAGAGTCCCCCGCCCGGATCGGGCGGAACGCCGGGGTCGGTGAACTCGCCGGTTCCGTCGTTCTCGCCGGTTTCGCCGGCCCCGCGGGTCTCTCCGGCCCCGTCGTTCTCCCCGATTTCGCCGGCCCCGCCGGTCTCTCCGGCCCCATCGTTCTCGCCGGTTCCGTCGTTCTCCCCGGTTTCGCCGGAGTCCTCGAACTCGTCGGATCCGGGCCGGGGAGTGTCCTCGTCCGGCGCCGGGGTCCGGGGCGGCGGCTCGTCAGTGGGCGGCCGATCGGGCTCGGGCGGCGACTCGTCCTCCCGGGGCCGCCGGGAGTCCTGCGACGACAGAGGCTCCTGCGACTGACCAGACTGCTGCGGTTCCCGGGGTTCCCACGGTTCCCGGGACTTCTGCACTTCCCGGGACTTATGCGACGCAGAAGGCTGGTCGAAGCGGCCCGTCGGAGCCGGGTCGCCGAAGTCCCGGGTGTGCATGCGCAGCCCGCCCTTGTCGCAGAGCGTGACCCAGACGCCGCTGGGGCCACCGCCGTACCGGCAGGCCCAGCCCTGCACCCGTACCGGACCGCGGCGCCCGTCGTCCTCCTCGGGAGCGCGCAGAAAGTACTCGCTCATCACGTCGACGGCCTCGGTGCAGCCCACCGTGCCGCCCCCGCCGGCGTCCGCGTACAGCCGTACGTACTCCGCCCTCCCCAGCGCGTCGGAGATCACCCCGCAGTCGACCGGGGGCCCGGCGGTGCGGGCCGGGGTGGCACCGGGGCTCGTGGACGCCGGTGCCACCGCCGTGCCCTTGCCGGAGCTCTCGCACCCGGCGGCCGCCAGCGCCAGTACGGCGAGGGACAGGGCGATGAGCCTGCGCATGGGCGTACTCCCTCGACGGGCGCGGCGGCGGGCGGGCTTGCGACGTGGACCCTAGAGGCCGGAGGTGCCGGCGGCGATCCAGGGCGGCCGATCGAGTGACGTGGCGGTGGAGGGGACCGGGCCGTCAGGCGTAGCGCTCGATGTGGATCCGCCCGCCCGGCCCCGAGTAGAAGGACGTGGTGCCGACGGCCCAGTAGCCCGAGGTGCCCGGTATCGGCACCACCTCGGTCATCAGGGGACTGGCGTCCGGCACCAGCGGGCCGCGCTCGCTGACCCAGGACGTGCCGTCCCAGCGCAGATAGTGGGCGCGTTTCTGGTCCCAGAAGTCCCAGCCGGTGATCCGGTCGGGGCGGCCCTGGGCGTCGCCGGTGATGGAGGTCAGCATGCCCACGGAGAACGGTGCCTGGACGTTCGTCCACTGGGCGCCGTCGAAGTGCTGGAAGATGACGCCCGGCGGTTTTCCGGGCGGGCCGCCGACGCCGTAGCCGTACCCGGTCAGCCAGACGTCGTCGTCGGCGACGGGGAGCAGCCCGGAGGCGGAGGCGCGGATGCCCATGCTGCGCGAGAGCACCGTCCACTCACCGTCCCAGCGCGCGACGATCTCTCCGAAGACCCAGACGGCACCGCCGGGGGCCACCCGCACGCCGTACGGGGTCGGCGTCGGCTTGCCCGGCTCGTCGGGGACGGGAGGGCACCAGCCCCAGGTGGTGCCGTTGAAGCGCAGCAGCGCGGCCCGGTCGCCGTGCCGCCCGGTGACCCAGACGCGGCCGTCGGGCGCCACGGCGACATCGGTGAGCGTGGTGCCCGTTTCACCGCGACCCGGGTACGCCACCTCCCGCCAGGTGCGGCCGTCCCAGGTGAACAGGCGACCGTAACCCGCGGTGCTGTCGTGGCCGATCGCCCAGGCCGCGCGCTCGTCCCCGGCCACGGCCCGCAGATTGCCCGCGAAGGAGAGGTGACTCAGGTCGGTGAGGGACCAAGCGCTGCCGTCCCAGTGCAGGGCGAGCGGGGTCCCTTGGGTGCTGGTGCCCATGGCCTGTGCACCGACGGCCCAGGCGCAGGACGCGGAGGGCGCGGCCACGCCGTACAGCCGGGCGCCGTCCTTCGCGGCCGGCGCCGGGAAGGCCTGCCAGCCCTGTGCCGAGCGGCGGCCGGCCGCCACGGCGTGCGCTGCCGTCAGGGGCGAGGCCAGGCCCACACCCGCCACCGCGCCCGCCAGACCCCACACAAAACTCCGTCTTCGCATGCCGAAATCCCTTCCCAATAACGCGAGTTGGGGAACCTGCGGCCCCCGGGGAGCAATACCCTCGCCGCGCCGCGCACACAGGTCAATGGACGTGGGGCGGGGAGTCGGCGCGCGGGCGGCGAGACGCCCGGGTGGCAGGCGGAAACACAGAGACAGGGCGAAGTATGGGGCCGGAACACATCAGCTGCCGACGGCGGAGCGTCTAACGTGCCGCCCATGACCACGATCGGCACACCGGGCCCCGTAACCCTCGCACTTGACGGCCGTACCGCTGTGGTGACCGGCGCCGCCGGCGGCATCGGACGCGCCTGTACCCTGCGGCTGGCGGCAGCGGGCGCCAAGGTGCGGGCGGTGGACCGCGACGCGGACGGCCTGGCCGAACTGGCGGCACAGTGCCCCGGCACGATCGACGCACACCCACTGGACCTGGCGGACCTGGACGCCGCCGAATGGGCCGCCGCCGGCGCCGACGTGCTCGTCAACAACGCGGGCATCCAACTCGTCCGCCCCCTCCAGGAGTTCCCGCCCGAGGCGTTCCACGAGGTGCTGACCGTGATGCTGGAGGCGCCCTTCCGGCTGCTGCGCGGCGCGCTGCCGCACATGTACGCGCAGGGCTGGGGCCGCATCGTCAACATCTCCTCGGTACACGGAATGCGCGCCTCCGCCTTCAAGTCCGCCTACGTCGCCGCCAAACACGGACTGGAAGGCCTCTCCAAGGTCGCCGCACTGGAAGGCGCCGCCCACGGCGTCACCTCCAACTGCGTCAGCCCCGGCTATGTGCGCACCCCCCTTATCGAACGGCAGATAGCCGACCAGGCCGCGGCACACGGCATCCCCGCCGAACGCGTCGAATCCGAAATCCTCCTCGCCGACTCCGCACTCAAGCGACTGATCGAACCCTCCGAGGTCGCCGAGGCGGTCGCCTATCTGTGCACGCCACAGGCGTCGTTCATAACTGGCAGCTCGCTGGTGATGGATGGTGGGTGGACGGCGCACTGATCGTGGGGGTGGGGGTGCTGCTTGCGGTGGCGCGGCGCGGGTTGGTTCTGCTGCGGTACGGCGAGGAGGTGTCTTGCCGATCGGCGCGGACTAACTGCGGCGTGTGGCACGGCACTTCGCCCTATAGATGGGGTCGGCGGCGTACGCCGGGTGCGGGGTCGGCCGTTCGCAGGCGGGCGTATGCGCCAGTTTCCCGATGAGTCGATGAGAGATGACGCCAAGTGAGGGCCAACCACCGGGGGAGCGGCGGGTCGTTGCGTGCGCGCGGCAGGCTCCGCAGTGCCTGCCGGGAGGTGCTCCCAGTGCGGCCCGCCCCCCTTCAGTGAATGACGGGGATGTCGAGGGGGCGCGCCCTGGTGAGTACGCACGTCAGGCTCCGCAGCAACCGCCGGGAGATGCCCCAGCGCAGCCCGTCCTCCTCCCCGCGAGCAACGAGGCGTCGCGGGCGTGCTCTGGCCCGTACCCGAGTCTGCCCCCTACGACTGGTGCCGTACCGAACCGGAGGATTGCCTTGACCGAGCCCGCTGACCGGACCGCACCGCCTGCTCCCGCTCCGGCCCTCGCGCCCTCCGGCCGGAACGGGCACTCCGCCGCCCCGCCCGGCGACCCGGCCGAGGCGCCCTTCCTCCACCTGCTCGCCACCGCAGCGCCCGCCGAGGACTACGAGCGCGCGGTGCTGCGGGCCCGCGCCGAAGGGGCCACCGGCCAGCGGCTGGCGGCGCTGGAGCACGCCAAGCTGCTCGCCCTGCGCGTCCGCGCCGAACTGGAGGGACGCCGGCGACGCGAGACCGAACTGTCCGCGCTGTACGCCACCGCGCACGATCTGGCAGGGCTGCGCGACCTGGATGCCGTGCTGCGCGCGATCGTACGGCGGGCCCGCTCACTGCTGGGCACCGAGGTCGCGTACCTCACCCTCAACGACCCAGCAGCGGGCGACACTTACATGCGCGTCACCGACGGCTCCGTCTCCGCCCGCTTCCAGCAGCTGCGCCTGGGCATGGGGGAGGGGCTGGGCGGACTCGTCGCCCAGACCGCCCGCCCGTACGTCACCGACAGCTACCTGGAGGACGAGCGCTTCCGCCACACCCGTACCATCGACTCCGGCGTACGGGACGAGGGGCTGGTGGCGATCCTGGGCGTACCGCTGCTCCTGGGCAGCCAGGTCATCGGCGTACTCTTCGCCGCCGACCGACGGGCCCGCGTCTTCGAGCACGGCCAGATCGCCCTGCTGGCCGCGCACGCCGCCCACGCCGCGATCGCCATCGACACCGCCAACCTGCTGGCCGAGACCCGCAGCACGCTCACCGAACTGGCCGACGCCAACGCCATCATCCGCGACCGCAGCGCGGTCATCGAGCGAGCCTCGGAGGTCCACGACCGCCTCACCGAACTCGTGCTCCGCGGCGGCGGGGTGGCTGACGTGGCCGAAGCAGTCTCCGAAGTGCTGTCCGGAGAGGTGGAGTTCACCGACGCCGAACAAGCCCCCGCCGAGGCGCTGGCCCGCTCCCGCGCCGACGGGCACGCGATACGCGAGGGCGACAACTGGATCGCGGCGGTCTGGGCGGGCGGCGAGGCGCTGGGTGCCCTGACCCTGCGCGGCCACCCCGGCCTCGACCCCGTCGACCAGCGAACCCTGGAGCGCGCGGCCATGGTCACCTCCCTCCTGCTGCTCGCCCGGCGCTCCGCCGGTGAGGCCGAACAGCGCGTACGAGGCGAGCTGTTGGACGATCTCCTGGACGCACCGGACCGCGATCCCCGGTTGCTGCGCGACCGCGCGGCCCGGGTCGGCGCGGACCTGGATGCGCCGCATGTGGTTCTGGCGGCGCGGATCGACGGGGCGGGGGGTGACGGCCTGGAGGCCGGTGGCACGGGGGAGGGCGGCGGTGTAGCGATCGTCGGGGCAGGTGGGGGACTGCGCGGAGGCGGCGGGACGGGCGGAGGTGGCGGGCCCGGCGGAGGTGGCGGGCCCGGTGGAAGCGCTGAGGCAGTCGGAGCTGACGGGCTGATCGAAGGCGGCGGCAGCGGGGCGGCCGGCGCTGGCAAACCAGGCGGAGGCGGTACGTCGGGCGATTACGGGGGAGTGGGCGGAACCGGCGGGGCGGACGGCGGCGGGACGAGCGCCGCGGACCGGCAACGGCTGTGGTCGGCGGCCTCCCACCTGGCCGCCACCCACCACGGCCTGGCCGTAGCGCGAGACGGCGGCGTAGTCCTGCTGCTGCCACTAAGACGTCGTCTCATTTGGGGTGCTGGGTAGTCTGCCGGTGTGGTGATGGTCGAGCGCATGGTGCCGGACGAGTTG
>NZ_JBSIBZ010000230.1:0-915 GCF_058245575.1 Streptomyces sp. UF-297
GTGCTGTTCTCGGGTCAGGGTGCGCAGCGGGTGGGGATGGGCCGGGAGTTGTACGGCCGGTTCCCGGTGTTCGCCCAGGCGTTGGATGCGGTGCTGGCGCACTTCGACGGTGGGCTGCGGGATGTGATGTTCGGTGATGCGGAGGGTCTGGACGAGACCGGGTTCACGCAGCCTGCGTTGTTCGCTGTTGAGGTGGCGTTGTTCCGGCTGGTGGAGTCGTTGGGTGTGCGGCCGGACTTTGTGGCCGGGCATTCGGTCGGTGAGATCGCGGCGGCGTATGTGGCCGGGGTGTTCTCGCTGGCGGATGCGTGCGCGTTGGTGGCGGCTCGGGCGCGGCTGATGCAGGCGTTGCCTGCTGGTGGTGCGATGGTGGCCGTCCGGGCGGCGGAGGGTGAGGTCCGGCCGCGGCTGGTGGAGGGGGTGTCGATCGCGGCGGTCAACGGCCCCGAGGCGGTGGTGATCGCCGGGGATGAGGCCGAAGTGCTGCGTATCGCTGGGGAGTTGGCGGCCGAGGGTGGTAAGACGCAGCGGCTGTCGGTGAGTCATGCCTTCCATTCGCCGTTGATGGAGCCGATGCTGGAGGACTTCCGGCGGGTGGCCGAGGGTCTGTCGTACGAGGCGCCGCAGATCCCCCTGGTGTCCAACGTGAGCGGTGGCCTCGCCGCCGAGGGCAGCGTCTGTTCGGCGGAGTACTGGGTGAGGCATGTGCGGGAGACCGTACGGTTCGCCGACGGCGTGCGTGCCCTGGCCTCCGAAGGGGCGTCGGTCTTCCTGGAGTTGGGTCCGGACGGGGTGCTGACCGCGATGGCGCAGCACACCCTGGACGGCACTGCGACCGCCGTTTCGGTGCTGCGCAAGGACCGGCCCGAAGAGGCCGCGCTGCTGAGCGCCCTCGCCCAACTGCACGTCGTGGGC
>NZ_JBSIBZ010000231.1:0-903 GCF_058245575.1 Streptomyces sp. UF-297
ACCATCGGACCGAAGACCGGGTTCTTGGGCAGCTCGTACCCGCTGGGAGCCTTGGTCTCCACCCAGTAGTACGTGGAACCCATCTTCAGCTGCTTGAGGCCCTTGATCTGCGCCGTACCGTCAGCACCCGTGGTGACCGGGCCGCCTTCCTTGGTGTCCGGCTTGCCACCGGTGCGCTGCAGACCCGCAGTGCCGTTGGACTCGCGCCACAGCTGGAACTCGGCCCCGGCCAGCGGCTTGTTGGTCTTGCCGTCAACCTTGACGAGCCGGACCGGCACGCCGTGCCAGGGGTTGTCGTCCTTGACGGGAACCCCGCTGTGGGCACCCTCGCCCTCGACGGTGAAGGTGTCGCCGTGCATGACACCCGACTTCATGCCGTACAGAACGGCGGTGCACTTGTAGCTGGCGCCGACTGCGAGCTGGGCCTTGGGGTTCTTCTTGGCGTCTTCCTTCCAGGAGGCCTCCCAGCGCACCTCCTTGCCCGCGGGGTCCGTGCTGGTGGTGCCGTCAGGCCAGGTGCACTTCAGATCCTTGATCTTCGCGTCGCCCTTGGTGACGCGGTCAGTGTTCCGGATCTTGACCAACGGCTCGGTGCCGTTGTTCGTGTTGGTCATGTACAGGACCTTCTCCTTGACATCAGGGAGAATGACCGCCGAACCCTCGGTGTCGGCCGCCGAGTTGGTGGCCTCGTCCTTCTTGTCGGTGACGATGTCCGGCTTCTCGTTCTTGACCGTGATGGACGCGGTCGTGGCGAGCTTGTCCTTGGTCAGCACCATGGGACCGAAGACGGGGTTCTTGGGCAGCGGATAGGGCTTGCCCTTGGCGTCCTTGGGAGCCTTGGTCTCCTCCCAGTAGTAGGTGGAGCCCATCTTCAGCTGCTTGAGGCCCTTGATCTGCGCCGTA
>NZ_JBSIBZ010000232.1:0-896 GCF_058245575.1 Streptomyces sp. UF-297
CCGTGTTAGCCGGGTGTTAGCGGTGCGGCAGTCGTGCGGTGGTGGCCCGGGTCAGTGTGGGTGTCGTACCGAGGAGAGACCGACACCGACTGCCCCCGGGGGGATCCGAAATGAGCTCCAGCGCCTCTGTCCGTACCGCTCGTCGCCGCATGCTGCGTGTTGCCGCCGCGGCCCTGACCGCGGCCGCCGGCCTGACCCTGACCGCCTGTTCCGGCTCGGACGCCGCCGGGGCGAAGGCTTCGGGCCGTACGGATATGGGGGTGGCCGCCGTCGAGTCCGGCGGCGCGGGCTCCTCCGCCGGCACGGAAGGCTCCGACGCCAAGACGAGCCCCGACGTCAAGACGGGCTCCGGCTCCGAGGCCAAGGCGGCCCCCGGCGCCAAGGCCGACACCAAGACGCGGGCCGCGGGCAGGCAGGCGAGCGGCGCGCAGCCCGCCGCCGGTGGCGGCAGGGCGGGCTCGGGTATCCAGCGCTGTCACACCTCCGGGCTGAAGGCGGTCTTCGCCACCGGCGAGGACGCGGTGCCGGACCCGGATGCGAAGGGTGCGACGACCACCAGCATCGTGCTGACCAACACCAGTGGCCGCGCCTGCACGATCGGCGGTTTCGCGGGTGTGGACCTCAGGCCGGACGCGGGCGGCCCGGTCTGGTCGCTGGTCCGTTCCTCGGCCAGGCACGGCTCGATCACCCTCGCGCCCGGCGACAGCACCGACTTCACCCTCAACCTCGCGCTGGCCAAGGAGAACGAGGAGGGTTCCTGGAAGCCCGCCACGGTGGCGGTCACGCCGCCGAACGAGACCACCTCGCTGACCCTGAAGTGGCCCTGGGGCCCGCTCGTCCACCAGGACGGCGCCACCCACCCGGCCACCTTCGTCAACCCCATCGGCTGACCACCC
>NZ_JBSIBZ010000233.1:0-856 GCF_058245575.1 Streptomyces sp. UF-297
TAAGACGTCGTCTCATTTGGGGTGCTGGGTAGTCTGCCGGTGTGGTGATGGTCGAGCGCATGGTGCCGGACGAGTTGTGGGAGCTGTTCGAGCGGGTGGTCCCGCCTGCTCCATCGCGGCCGCAGGGCGGCGGCCGGCGCCGGTACGGGGATCGCGAGGTGCTGGCCGCGATCATCTTCGTGGCCACGACGGGCTGTACCTGGCGGCAGTTGCCGCCGGTCTTCGGCCCGTCGGGGCCGACCGCGCACCGGCGCTTCGCCGAGTGGAGTGCCGCCCGGGTCTGGGCGAAGCTGCACCGCCTCATCCTCGACGAACTGGGCTCGCGCGGAGATCTGGACTGGTCGCGGTGTGCGATCGACTCGGTGAACATGCGGGCCCTGAAAGGGGGGACCTGACAGGTCCGAATCCTGTGGACAGAGGCAAGAAGGGGTCGAAGATCCACTTGATCACCGAGCGGACCGGTTTACCCCTCTCGATCGGGATCTCCGGCGCGAACCTGCACGACAGCCAGGCACTCGAGCCGCTCGTGCGCGGCATCCCGCCGATCCGTTCCCGCCGCGGCCCGCGCAGGCGACGGCCCGCCAAGCTGCACGCGGACAAGGGCTACGACTACGAGCACCTGCGCCGCTGGCTACGCAAGCGAGGCATCCGGCACCGCATCGCCCGCAAGGGCATCGAGTCCTCCACCCGGCTGGGCCGGCACCGCTGGACGATCGAGCGCACGATGTCCTGGCTGGGCGGCTGCCGTCGCTTGCACCGCCGCTACGAACGCAAGGCCGAGCACTTCCTGGCCTTCACCGCCATCGCCTGCAGCCTCATCTGCTACCGCAGACTCACCAAATGAGACGACGTCTAA
>NZ_JBSIBZ010000234.1:0-855 GCF_058245575.1 Streptomyces sp. UF-297
AGTGCTGGTTTCGAGGCGGAGTTCTTGGCTGCCACGGGCGGTGCGGGTGTGGACATCGTGGTGAACTCGCTGGCCGGGGAGCTGACCGATGCTTCGCTGCGGCTGCTGCCGAAGGGCGGCGCGTTCATCGAGATGGGCCGCACCGACCTGAGGGACGCCGAGGCGCTGACGGCGGAACACCCGGACGTGGCCTACCGGCCGTTCGAGCTCAGCGAGGCCGGGCCGGAGCGGATGGGCGAGATGCTCAGCCGCATCGTCGGGCTGATGGCCGAGGGTGAGCTGTCGCGGCTTCCGGTGCGGGCGTGGGATGTGCGGCGGGCGCGGGAGGCGTTCCGTTTCATGTCGCAGGCGCGGCACACCGGCAAGATGGTCCTGACCATCCCCTCCACTCCCGTCGTCTCCGACCTGGTCGCCTCGCGGCCGGCTGGACGGGCTGCGCTGGTGACGGGTGGTACGGGCACGCTGGGCGGTCTGGTGGCCCGGCACCTGGTATCCACCGGGCAGGCCGACGGGCTGGTGCTGACCGGCCGCTCCGGTCCCTCGGCTCCCAACGTGGCGGCTCTGGCCGCGGAGTTGGCGACCCTGGGCGCCTGGGTGCAGGTCGTGTCCTGTGACGCCGCCGACCGCGATGCGCTGGCTACCGTCCTCGCCGGAATCCCCGAAGAGGCTCCGCTGAAGACGGTGGTGCACACCGCGGGCGTCCTGGACGACGGGACGATCGCCTCGCTCACCCCCGAGCGGATCGGGGCGGTGATGCGGCCCAAGGCGGACGGCGCATGGCACCTGCACGAGCTGACCCAGGGCATGGACCTGGAGCACTTCGTGCTGTTCTCCTCGGCCGCGGCGACCTTCGGC
>NZ_JBSIBZ010000235.1:0-812 GCF_058245575.1 Streptomyces sp. UF-297
AAGGCCCGCCGGGACCAGCGCCTCGAAGTGGCCGGGGAGCTGCACGACTTCGTCGCGCACGAGGTCACCGGGATTCTGCTGGAGGTGCAGGCGGCGCAGGTCGCCGACTACGACGCGCAGCAGGTACGGGAGCTGCTCCAGCGGCTGGAGGAGGCGGGGCTGCGGGCGCTGGACTCCATGGACCGTACGGTCGGGACGCTGCGGGACCCCGAGGGGGAGCGGGCGTCCACCGGCGGCGAGCTGCCGTCGACGCGGCTGTACGGGCTGGCTGACCTGGCCGAGATGGTCGAGCGCTTCGCGTCGTCCGGCACCGGCGTACGGGCCTCGCTTGAGCTCGCCGAGGAGCTGCGGGGGGACGCGGGGCGGGGGTCGGCGCGGGAGGTGGAGGATGCCGTGCACCGGGTTGTGCTGGAGGCGCTGACGAATGTGCGGCGGCATGCGGTGGGGGTGGGTGGGGTGGCGGTGCGGGTGGGGTTGCTCGCGTGTCCTGGGGTGGACGCGGTGGAGGTGACCGTCACCGACGACGGGAGCGGGGGCGGTGGTGGCCGTGGCGCCCGCCGCCACGGTGGGGGCACCGGGCTGGCTGGGCTGCGGGCCCGCGTCGAGGCGCTCGGGGGCACGCTGGAGTACGGACCGCACGGGTCGGGGTGGCGGGTGCGTGCCGTACTGCCTGGGCCCGCGTAGGGGGCTGTTGGCGGACTTTGGTGCGGGGGCGCTGCGGGGGCGCTGCGCTGGCTGGGCCGACGGGGTTTCGGTGCGGTGGGAGAACACCTTCCCCTCGGGCCCGAAGAGCAAGCCCAAGTCCCGGTTCC
>NZ_JBSIBZ010000236.1:0-764 GCF_058245575.1 Streptomyces sp. UF-297
CCCCCCCCCCCCCCCCCCCCCCCCCCCCCCCCCCCCCCCCCCCCCCCCCCCCCCCCCCCCCCCCCCCCCCCCCCCGGACCGGTGGCAGGCCATGACGCCCCGGGCCGGTGCCGGGGCAGTAAAAAACCGGCGACCGCCCTGCCATAAGGCAGGACCCCCCGCACAAGTGCGGCAGGCTGGCGCGGTCGCCGGTTCCTCGAAACCCGCACCGCGCGTGGTGGCGACATCCCAGAAGGGGCGCTACTTCCACGCGATACGAGGTAACCCCAGGGTAGCGGGTCGGAGGCGGGGGGCGAAAAAGACCCGGGAAACGCGCGAACACCCCTTCCCTTCCGGGATAAAGATGGTATCGTTGTTCATGTTGGAAGGGGATGGCACCCCGACCGACGCGACCACTCGAAACCCGATCCACGAGGGATACGGACATGATCACGACCACGCAGTTCCCGCAGGCCCCCCTGGCCGCTCTGCGGGACCGCCTCCTGGCCACCGCCGCTGACGACGACCGCGCCCCGCAGGAGGAGCTGGACGGCCTCAGCGACAGCGTGCTCGCCGCCTACTGGCACGGCTACCTCACGGCCAGCCGCAGCGGCCGCACCGGGGCCGAGCTGCACGCCGCCGCCTTCGGGGCAGCGCTCGACTCCCCGATGAGCGCGGTCGGCACCGACACGCGCGCCCTCCGGGACGTCCTGACCCGCTCGTTCCAGTAGCCCACCCCGGGGGGGGGGGGGGGGGGGGGGGGGGGGGGGGGGGGGGGGGGGGGG
>NZ_JBSIBZ010000237.1:0-748 GCF_058245575.1 Streptomyces sp. UF-297
TGGGTGCGGCGGTCGAACTGGCCGGTGGTGCGGGCCTGGTGTGCACTGGTCGGTTGTCGGTGCGTACGCATCCGTGGCTGGCTGACCACAGGGTGGGCGGTGTGATCCTGCTGCCCGGCACCGGTTTTGTGGAGCTGGTTGTACGTGCTGGTGATCAGGTGGGCTGTGGCCTGCTGGAGGAGCTGACGTTGCAGGCGCCGCTGGTGGTGCCCGCCGAGGGCGGCGTGCAAATCCAGGTGGTGTTGGCTGGGGCCGACGCTGATGGGCGTCGTGCGGTTGAGGTGTTCTCCCGTACCGACGGCTCCGAGGAGGCCTGGACCCAGCACGCCAGTGGCACGGTCGCCCCGGCCGGCGCACCGGCTCAGGAGGAGAACGATCTCGCCGTCTGGCCGCCGCGCGATGCGACGGCGGTGGACATCAGCGGGATATACGACGCGCTGGCAGGGGCGTACGGCTACGGTCCGGCGTTCCAGGGTCTGCGGGCGGTGTGGCGCCGTGGCGAGGATGTCTTCGCCGAGGTGGTCCTGCCTGAGGGCGTGGCCGAGGACGCGGGTGCGTTCGGGCTGCACCCGGCGCTGCTCGATGGGGTGTTGCACGCCAGCGCCCTGGTGGGCGATGCCGAGCAGGGTGAGCCGGGTCAGGTGCGGTTGCCGTTCGCGTGGACGGGTGTGGAGCTGCATGCCAGTGGTGCTTCGGTGCTGCGGGCGCGGCTGCGGCGGGACGCTCAGGGCAGCCTGACGGTGGCGGC
>NZ_JBSIBZ010000238.1:0-718 GCF_058245575.1 Streptomyces sp. UF-297
GAGCTGCATGCCAGTGGTGCTTCGGTGCTGCGGGCGCGGCTGCGGCGGGACGCTCAGGGCAGCCTGACGGTGGCGGCTGCGGATGCGACGGGTGCGCCCGTGGTGTCGGTGGCGTCGCTGATCACCCGTCCCGTCTCGGCGGACCAACTCCGGCCCACCGACGCCGGAGTGGCCGACGCGCTCTTCGCCGTCGAGTGGACCCCGGTCCCCGAGGCGCCCGTACCGTCGGGGCAGTGGGCGCTGATCGGCGCCGACCGCTTCGGCGTGGCCGAGGGACTGGACGCGGCCGGGCTGTCGGTACGTACCTTCGCGGGCCTTGCCGAGGTGGCCGACGCGGCCGACGCGGGGGAGTTCACTGCGCGGTTCGTGCTGGCCTGCATGGGCGACACGGACGGCGACGTGGCCGGGGCCGCCCGCCGGGCGACCGGCGAGGCTCTGGGCCTGGTGCAGGAGTGGCTGGCCGAAGAGCGCCTGGAAGCAGCCCAGCTCGTGGTCGTCACCCGTGGTGGAGTGGCGGCTTCTGTCGGCGAGGGTGTCGTGGACCTGGCGGCGGCCTCCGTCTGGGGTTTGCTGCGCTCGGCGCAGTCGGAGAACCCCGGCCGGTTGGTTCTCGTGGACCTGCCCTTCGGTGACACCGGTGTCCAGGCCGTCTCGGTGCTGCCGTCTGTGGTGGGTGGTGGTGAGCCGGAGTTGGCGGTGCGGGGCAGGGTGGCGTTGG
>NZ_JBSIBZ010000239.1:0-704 GCF_058245575.1 Streptomyces sp. UF-297
CTGGGCCGTACGGTGGCCCGGCACCTGGTGACCGAGCACGGGGTGCGGAGCCTGCTGCTGGTCAGCCGCCGTGGCCCGGCCGCCGAGGGCGCCGAGGAGTTGTTGGCCGAACTCCGCGACAGCGGTGCCGAAGCGGTCATCGAGGCGTGCGATGTGACCGATGCGGCGGCCGTGGCCGCCCTCGTCGCCCGTCATGCCCCCACAGCCGTGGTGCACACGGCAGGCATTCTCGACGACGGCGTAGTGGAGTCGCTGACCCCCGAGCGTCTGTCGGCGGTCCTGCGTCCGAAGGTGGATGCGGCCTGGCACCTGCACGAGGCGACCAAGGATCTGGATCTGGACGCGTTCGTGGTCTTCTCGTCCGTGGCGGGCACGATCGGCAGCGCGGGTCAGGCGAATTACGCGGCGGGCAACGCCTTCCTGGACGCCCTGGCGCATCACCGTCGGGCGGCGGGTCTTCCGGCAGCGTCGCTGGCGTGGGGCCCCTGGTCCCAGGACAGCGGCATGACCGGCACCCTCACCGACGCCGATCTCCAGCGCATGACGCGCTCGGGTATTCCGCCGCTGAGTGCGCAGGAGGGCCTGGCCCTCTTCGACGCCGCGCTCGCGACCACCGAGCCCTTGGCGCTGCCGGTCCGCCTGGACCTGGCGACGCTGCGGGCCCAGGGCGAGCCGCAGCCGCTGCTGCGCGGCCTGATCCGTAC
>NZ_JBSIBZ010000023.1:0-105243 GCF_058245575.1 Streptomyces sp. UF-297
GCGAACACCGCGATGCGCATCGCGGTGGAGACCTGGGCCGAGCAGGAGGACACCGGCCGCCACCGCAGCCCGGCGGCCCTGGCGGTGCGCTGCCTGCGCGATCTGGGCTCGGGGCTGTCGGTGCCGGGCGGGGCACAGGGCGCCTGAAACCGGGCCGGGAGCGGCGGGACACCGCCCGTTCGTCCCGCCGCAGGAGGCGCGTGTGAGACTGGCCGGGTGATCGACAACGCTCCCCGCACGCTCCGTACGACCCGCATCGTCGCCCACCGCGGCGCCTCGCACGACCACCCCGAACACACCCTGGCCGCCTATGAGCAGGCGATCGCCGACGGCGCCGACGCCCTGGAATGCGATGTCCGGCTGACCGCCGACGGGCGGATGGTGTGTGTGCACGACCGGCGGGTGAACCGCACGTCCAACGGGAGCGGCACCGTCTCCGCCATGACGCTCGCCGAGCTGTCCGCGCTGGACTTCGGCACTTGGAAGGGCACCGGGCCCGCGCCCGTACTGCTCTTCGAGGACCTGCTGGAGCTGGTGGCCTCCGCCGGCCGCCCCGTCGGCCTGAACATCGAGACCAAGCACCCCACCCGGTCCGCGGGACGGGTGGAGCGCGAGCTGGTGCGGCTGCTGGAGCGCTACGGGCTGACCGCGCCGCGCGCGGACGGCGCGGCGCCCGTGGAGCTGATGAGCTTCTCCCGCCTGGCGCTGGCGCGGCTGCGACGGCTGGCCCCGGCCCTGCCCACCGTCCTGCTGACGGAGCGCACGGGACGCCTGACGGGCCCGGCCAAGCTGCCCTCGCTGCCGGGCCGGATCCCCTCCCTGCCGCCGGGCGTCGGCATCGCGGGCCCCGGCATCGATCTCGTACGGGCCCGCCCCGACCTCGTCCCCCGGCTGCGGGCCGCCGGGCACCGGGTGAACGTGTGGACGGTCGACGAGCCCGCCGATGTCGAACTGTGCCTGCGGCTGGGCGTGCACGCCCTGATCACCAACCGGCCGCGGCAGGTGCTGGAGATGCTCGGGGAGGGGTGAGCGCCGGTGCCCCGGCCGGGACCGGGACACCGGCGATGAGCGCGGCGGACGGGGCTCCCCAGGCGGATCAGCTCGCGCAGGCCCGGCCGGCGGTGTCCAGTTCGCTGCCGCCCTCCGTGCCCAGCCCCTGGGAGTCCGGGCGGCGGGCCAGACAGCGGTCCAGCTCCTGCGGCCACTGGCCGCCGACCTCGGCGTCCATCGTCTCCAGCCGGGCGGTCAGGGGCCCGGTCTGCTCGGGGGTGCACACCAGGGCCACCGTCGTACACAGCGCCCGCAGCCGCCGCTGGACCTGCATCGAGGTGGCGCCGAAGTGCCGGATCTCGTCCGTGCCGATGCAGACGTAGTCGGCCCAGGAGCGGGTGCGGTGGCAAAAGGCGGCCCCCTCGCCCGCCTCCTGGGCGGCGGCCAGGCGCGGGGCCAGCTCGGCGAGCAGGTCCTCGATGTGGTCCAGCGCCTGCACCGCCCGCCCCGGGTCGTTGACCGCCGGGGACAGCGCCTTGAGCGCGATGTCGACCAGGGTGCGCAGCGCACCGGCCGGGTCCGCGGTGGAGCCGTGGGTCTCGCCGAACAGCAGGCAGCGCAGCAGCGCCGGGCGGCGGACCCGCTCGACGGGCCCGTGCACGAGGAAGAGCGGGGCCTGGAGGGCCACGAAGTCGCCCACCACCGGGACCAGTTCGATGCGTACGCCCCAGGTGCGGGCCAGCTTCTCCAGCCGCTCGGCATGGAAGGCGAGCAGGATCTGGCCGGAGCGCGGCGGCCTGCCCAGACTCAGGGCGGTCGGCTGCGCGGCGTCGGGGGCGGCTGCGCCGGGGGCGTTTGCCGCGCCGTGCGGTGCGGCCGGGTCCGGGAAGGGATGCGTACGGGCCACCGCGCGCCGGCCCTGCAGGGCGACGGTCCGCAGCAGCGTCCCGGAGTTGAGCACGCCGCTGACCCTGGCCACCAGGGCGAAGAAGAGGACGGCGCAGACCACGGACAGCGCGATGGCGAACAGCATGGACAGCACCGGCCGGTAGTCCTCCTCGTGGACCGCCAGCCGTACCGAGATCATCAGCGTGTAGACGAAGGTCGTCATGAAGGTGCCGGTGGCCCAGCGCATCAGCGGGTCCTGCTGGAGGAGCGGTACGACCCGTACGGACAGCTGCCCGGCGCCGAACTGCATGGCCAGGGTCAGCGCGGTGAAGACCAGACCGGCCAGGGTGATCATGCCGCCGGCGACGGCGCCGAGCAGGGTGGCCATGGCGCCGGAGTCGATGTTCGGGACCAGTCCCTCCCCCATGTCCCGCGCCACCTCGAAGCCCACCCGGTCCAGGAACGGCAGCAGCCAGGCCAGAAAGATGCCCACCGCGAGCAGGAACACCGGCAGCTTCCAGATGCGGTGGGTGCGCAGCCTGCGGCAGGTGCGGCGCCAGCGCCAGTCGGCCTTGCCAGCCATGGGGTCCTCTTCTCGGATGGATCATGCATATTGCCGGGTGTATACCGTAATGCGGCATACGGCAGAGCCGCCCGGCACGGTAGCCGGACGGCTCATCCTGCGGCGCTGGCTCAGCGCCCGTAGTACGCCTGCCGCATCAGCCGCTGCGTCTCCTGGAACACCGGCAGGCCACCGTCGAGGCGTTGTGCGTCTTCTCGCGCGCCTCGGGCGCGAAGGCGCCGTCCACCACACAGCGCTCCAGGTTCTCGAAGATCAGCTTGATGGCCGGGAGGCACAGCCCGTCGGTGTAGTCGTTGGCGTAGACCGAGACACACGCCTCGGTGGCGTGCGTCAGCGCGTCGGAGCCGGAGTCGGCGGTGACCTCGCTGCCGGCGCCCGAGGGGGTCGGAACGGCGACCAGCCGCGCCTTCTCGCCGAGGCCGGGGAAGGTGAAGGCGCGCTTGCGGATGTCGGAGAACTTCTCCTTGGTGTCGGCGAATTCGACCTCCGGGTGCTCGTACATCAGCGATCGTGTCGGGGCACAAGCCCCGCATCCGCGCGGCGCCGCTGCGTACGGCCGCCGGCTCGGGGTGGGGCTCGACGGCGCCGATGACCTGGAGGGCGACGCCCGAGGGCCGGGGCCGGAGGATGTCGATGACCTTCTGGACGCAGCCGAGCCCCCCATCGTCCGGTCGGTGACGAGGGTGACCCGCTCGATGCCGTCCGTCTCCCCCCAGGTAGCGAAGGGAGCTGCGCTCGAAGTAGATCTTCGGCGGGACCTTGAACCACTGCATGCCGGTGTTGCGCCGTCCGATCCGCTGGATGTTGATCAGGTGCACCGCGCTGACGTTGCCGGAGACGGAGTGGTGCCCGTACGAGCCGCAGCCGAGCGTCAGGGAGGGCAGGAAGGCGTTGCAGACGTCGCCGATGCCGCCGAAGGTGGCGGGGTCGTTGACGATGACGCGTACCGCCTTGACACGCCTGCCGAACTCCTCGGCCGGCTCCTCGTCCTCGGTGTGGATCGCGGCGCCGTGGCCCAGGCCGTGGAACTCCACCATCCGCGCGGCCGGTTCGAGCCCGTGCCAGGCGCCCCCGGCCTTGAGCGCGGCCAGGACCGGGGAGAGCGTCTCGAGGGTCAGCGGCTCGCCCTCGCACGCGGGGACGTTGCCCGCGCCGGCCCCGAGGGCCGGCTTGCCGCAGGAGTGGGCGGACTTGACCATCGCGTTGCCGCCGGTGGCCAGGATGGTGGAGACGCCCTCGTGGCGCATCAGCGGCGCGGTCGCCGCCATCGAGGGCTCCTCGATCCACTGCACACAGTGAGCGGGCGCGCAAGATCGGAGGAGGGGCCGAGGAACCCGCTTTGAGCTGCGGTGATTCAGGGGACCAAAGACCCTTGCGGGCTTGCGAAAACTTTCACAAGTTTTCCGCCAGTCCGCGTTGCGCCTTTTACCACCACGCCCGCGTACCCCTGCGCATCTGACCCCAATCGCCACACCACCCTCACCACGCCCCCACCCCCGGCCACGGTTCGCGCCATAACTGCCGCCCTGTCAAAGCCCTTCAGACCCACACCGACCGTCAGGTATGGCACCTTTCCGGCCGGTCGACCGAACGGTCGGCAGGGCGAGCGGCCACCATTCCCGCTGGCCGCACCGCGACCCGTCGGTCCCGCCCCGAAACGCGTGTCCCGTGCGTTCGCGCCATTACCCTCGGTTTTCAAGCACTGACCAGAAGCGATCGAGCGATGTGCGTTCACTCCCCGCCTTGGGCCAGACTCCCGATCGTTCGTCCGATATCAGGAACAACGAGCTAAGGAGTGTTCGGAATGCGGTACATCACTGGGGGAATCGCCTTGGGCGCCGCGCTGGTCCTCGGCGGCCTGGCGACCACCGCCCAAGCCCAGCCCGCCGCACCCATGAGCCTGTACGCGCCCTCGGAGCTGGTGCTCACCGTCGGCTACGGCGAGGACGCCGCGACCTCCTCCATCCAGCGGGCGGTCTCGCTCAGCTGCTCCTCCAAGCCGGCCGGCACACACCCCGACGCCAAGGGCGCCTGCGCCCAACTGCGCGCGCACAACGGTAACTTCGACGCGGTGACGCTGGCGAAGTCGGAGCGCGTATGCACCAAGGAGTGGAACCCGATCGTGGTCACCGCCGACGGCGTATGGCAGGGCCGGAGGGTCTCCTACCAGCACACCTTCGGCAACTCCTGCGCGATGACGGACGGCAAGGGCCAGGTCTTCGAGTTCTGAGCGTAGCCGGGCCGCACCGCACGACCGGTTCCCGGGCATCCGAACAGGGTGCCCGGGATACTTATGCTCCGGCCATGACCGAACCCCGCGCCACCGCCGTACTGTCCGACATCCACGGCGTACTGCCCGCACTCGAGGCCGTGCTCGACGAGCCGGACGTACGCGCCGCCGGCACCGTCGTCCTCACCGGCGACCTGCTGGCGGGCCCGCTGCCCCGCGAAACCCTGGCCGCGCTGCACTCGTTGGGCGAGCGCGCGGTATGGGTCCGCGGCAACGCCGACCGCGAGCTGGTCGCGCTGCGGCGCGGCAGGGGCCGCGGCGCACCGGACCGGATATCGCCGTGGGCGGCGGACCAACTGACCGCTCGGGACCTCGACTTCCTCGACGCGCTGCCCGCCACGGCGACCCTGGACGTCCCGGGCCTGGGCCGGGTCCTGTTCTGCCACGCCACCCCGTGCGACGACGAGGAGACGGTCCTGGTCGACTCCCGCAAGGCCGCTGGGCCGAGGTGCTGGCGGCGGTGCCCGCATCCGTACGGACGGTGGTGTGCGGGCACACCCATATGCCCTTCGTGCGGCTCACGCACGGGCGGCTGGTGGTCAACCCGGGGAGCGTGGGCATGCCGTACGGAAGGCCCGGCGCGCACTGGGCGCTGCTCGGCCCCGGCGGCGGCGCCGTCACGCTGCGGCACACCCCGTACGACTACGACGCGGCCTGCGCGCGGATCGCCGACCGCTCCGGCTACCCGCGGGCGGCCGAGTGGGCCGACGCCTACGTGCGCGCCCGCAACTCCGCCGAGGACGCGCTCGCGGCGTTCGCACCGCACGACGGCCGGTAGCGGCACACCTTTTGAGCGCGGTATGTCGCCTGCGGGCACGTCGTGACTGGTCGCGCAGTTCCCCGCACCCCTTGGGGCGCTCAGGTCACATCGGCGGCCAAGGGCGGCGCGCCGCCCGGTGGCTTGGGGCCCAGCCAGCCCTTCAGGGCCGCCTGGGCGCCGGCCTGGAAGCGGGTCTGGGCGTCGAGCTCGTCCAGCAGGCGGGTGATACGGCGGCGGACGGTGTGCACATGGACGCCCAGGCGGCGGGCCATCGCCTCGTCCTTGAAACCGCCGGCCAGCAGGCTCAGCAGCTCGTGGTGCTCCTGAGCCGGGCGCGGCCCGCCGCCGGCCAGCGGCAGCGCCCGCTCCCACACGCCTTCGAAGAGCGGGCCGAGGACGTTCTGGAGGAGTCCGTCGCGTACGACCATGGCCGTACGGGTCGGGTCCGAACCGCTGGTGGGCGGGAGGAGGGCCGTCCGGCCGTCGACCGCGACGAGTTTGGTGGGGGTGTCCGGCGCGACCCTGACCCGCAGCCCCTTGCGCAGTAAGGGCGTCAGCAGGCGCACCCGGCCCGGGAGGGTCAGCCCGTCGCGGGCGATGACGACACGGACGGCCACCCCGCGCTCCAGCAGCGCGGCGAGCGCGTCGCCGGGGTCCGCGCCCTCCGCCGCCCACGGGTTGATGTACGGCGGCCGGTCCAGGATCAGCACCTCGCGCTCGGCGGAGGCCAGCAGCTGGTCCACCCTGCGCAGGATGTCGCGGGCGCCGCCGACCGTCTCGACGGCCGGGACGTCCATGCCCGAGGAGTGCGGCTCCAGGCGCTCGGCGATCCCGTCGGCGTCGCGCCGCAGCCACTCCAATTCCGCGGCCCTGGAGTGGAGTTCGGCCTGGCGCCGGTGGATGAGGGCGCGGACGGCCAGGGCCGGGGGCGCGGGGCAGGGCAGGGATCCGGGGCAGGGTTCCTCGTAACGGAAGGTGAAGCCGTGTTCGCGCAGCCGGGCCAGGGATCCGTCCAATTCGGTCCGGTTGAGACCCAATTCGCGCATGACGTCCTCGGCGGTACCGGGTTCGGCTCCGCGCCGCCGCAGCAGCGCGGCGTAGACCAGCTCGTCCAACTCCCCCAGCCCCAGACTGTGCAGGGCGTTGCCCGTCCGTATCTCGGTCCCCTCGTTCATGTCGGGAATTGTGTTCCGCGCCCCACTTCGCACACAAGTGTTCATCCCCACTTGTGACCAGGCGTTATTCCTTGATCCACATCCGGGCAACGACTTGCATGTGCACGGCAAGTACAGACGTGCGCCGTCAAGGTGTGTGGAGGGGAACGTGACCAACTCGCCCAAGGGAAGAACAAGAGCGGCGACAAAAACCGCCAGAAGCCGAATATCGGGCGGCGCCGCGCTGCTCGGCGCGGCGGCCCTGCTGGCCTCGGCGGCGCCCGCCGGTGCCGCGCCGCAGGAGCCGGCGGCCGAGGTGGTGCCCGGGCAGGGGACGCTCACCCCGGCCCTGGTGCAGGGCATCGAGGAGAGCGCGAAGTCCTCGGGCAGCGCGGCCGACGCGGCCCGCGGCCACCTCGCGCAGAAGAAGGACCGCTACGAGATCGCCGATCCGCAGCGGAATCTGAGCGCCGAGAAGACGCTGCGCAGCGGCTCGGACGAGACGGTGCGCTTCCAGCAGAAGCACAAGGGCCTGCCGGTGCTCGGCGGGCAGTACCTGGTGCGGATGGAGAAGAAGGACGGTGAGCGGGTCGTCACCGGCACCTCCGGCAAGTACTTCACCGGGCTGTCGGTCGGCACCCGGGCCGAGGTCTCGGAGAAGACCGCCGTCGAGCGCGCCACCGCCGCGGCCCGCGACGGGCTCGCCGAGGGCGGGGCGGGCAGCCTGCACAAGCTGAGCCCGTCGGCCAAGGGCGCCAAGGGCAAGGCCAAGGCGGCCGGGGCCGCGGACCAGCTGACGGGCACGTCGCACGGCCTGGTCGTCCTCCCGCAGGGCAAGGGCGTGCTGACGTACCACGTCACCGTCACCGGCCAGGACCCGGCCACCGGAGCGCCCGTCAAGCAGGAGATCTACATCGACGCGGCGGCCGGCTTCCCCGTGCTGAAGTACTCCGGCATCCAGAACTTCGAGGGCGGCCAGGACGGCTTCCCCGGCACCACGGGCAGCGGTACGAAGCTGGACGGTGCCAAGGTCGACCTGGACCTCTACCACGACGCCAAGGCCGGCACGTACCGGCTCATCGACCACCGTCACCAGTGGGGCGGCAGCAAGAACCCGCTGAGCACGTTCGACGCGCGCGGCGTGGACGCCGGGGACGCCTCCGGCAAGTGGCCCAAGGGCATATCCGAAGTGGCCTCCCCCACCAAGGACTTCGGCAAGGACGCCACCGAGTCGGGCGCGGTGGACGCGCACTGGGCGGCCGGCCAGGTCTACGACTACTACAAGACCAAGCACGGCCGGGACAGCCTGGACGGCAAGGGCATGGCCATCAACTCCCTGGTGGGGGTGACGGACCAGGGCCTGCCGTTCGTCAACGCCTTCTGGGACGGCCAGAAGATGGTGTACGGCGGCGGCGACGAGGAGTTCAAGACGCTCTCCGCCGACCTGGACGTGGTGGGCCACGAGATGACGCACGGCGTCGTCGAGCACACCGCGGGCCTGGTCTACACCGGCCAGTCCGGCGCGCTGAACGAGGCGATGGCCGACTACTTCGGCAACGCCATCGACGTGACCGCCTCCGGGACGCCGATGGACGACCCCACGGCCTCGCTGATCGGCGAGGACCTGTGCCGTACCAAGTCCAAGGCCCAGTGCGCGATGCGCGACCTGAACGACGGCCGCACCACCGCCAAGGACTTCCTCGGCGTCACCTACGCCACCGACAGCGGCGGGGTGCACCTGAACTCCACGATCTTCTCCGGCGCGCTGTGGGACATCCGCGAGGACCTGGGCGGCGACCTGGCCGACAGAATCGTCTACAAGGCGCTGTCGGAGTACCTCACTCCCCTCGACGGCTTCACCCAGGCCCGTGACGCGGTCCTCGCCGCGGCCAAGGACCTCGGCGTCAAGGGCGCGCAGCTGCGGTCCATCACCCGCGCCTTCGACGCGCACGGCATCGTCAAGGGCTGGGAGAAGGCCATCGGCGTCGACTCCGACAAGCTCTTCGGCGACCTGAACACCAAGGCGACCGGCGCGGGCGCGGGCGGCGGCTGGTGGGCCGCCTCCAAGTCCGACGAGGAGGGCGGCGAGCCCTACTCGGTCTACGCGGGCCGCACCGACGGCAAGGGCGGCGCCAAGCCGCTCAGCCCCAACGACGGCCGCTACCACGTCTACCCGGCCACCGACGGCAAGACCGCGGCCTGGGCGGCGTACGGCGCGAACAGCGTGGACGTGCTCACCCGCCCGCTGAAGGGCGGACCGGTCAAGAAGCTGTGGTCGGCGGGCACCACCGTCGGCAATGTGCGCGTCTTCGGCACCACCGTCGCCTGGCAGGAGTCCAGCCCCTTCGGGCAGCCCCGGGTCGCCTACATCAAGCCCGGTGAGCGCGAGCCGCACTACGTGGACGGCGGCCGCTACGACGTGGCCACCGCCCTGCCGACGCTGAGCGGCGACAAGCTGGCCTACGCCAAGCTCTACACCGACGGCGACGGACAGCAGCAGGTCTCCACCGAGATCACGGATGTGCGGACCGGCAAGCAGACGCTGGTCCCCGCCAAGGGCGGCCACCTCGGCATCTCCACCCCGGCGGTCAACGGAAAGTACCTGTACTGGCTGGTCGACGACATCGCCGACGACAACCGGCAGGGCCTGCGCCGCGCCAACCTGGACGGCACCGGGCTGACCGACATCGTCCCCGAGAACAGCGACAACGCCTACTTCTGGGGCCTGAACGCCTCCGACCAGGCCCTGACGCTGACGCACTTCAAGCCCGCCACCGGTCCGGGCCAGGGCGGCTGGAGCAACGACAGGCTCCCCAAGCTCGTCCAGACCGACCTGGACGGCAAGGGCCTGGCCCGGGTGTCCTGCAACCGCGGTGAGCAGAGCTTCCCCGCGGCCGACACCGGCAAGCGCGTGGTGTGGATCGACGGCACCACCGGGCACACCGACCTGGTGACCCGGGCGCGCCCGGCCGGCAAGTGCAGCTGAGCCGTACCGCGACCGACGGCTGCCCCGTCCCCTTCCCGGGGGCGGGGCAGCCCGCGTGTGCCCGCTGCGGGTGCGCCGTGGCTGGTCGCGCAGTCCCCCGCGCCCCGTCGGGGCGCGGTCCGGCAAGGCCGCCTAAAGTGATGCGGATGAGCATCGCGGACAGCGAACGGACCGAGGCGGCCCACGACTACGAGCTGCTGCTCATCGCAGGGCGCTCGGGCGTCGGCAAGTCCACCGTCGGCTACGAGATCTCCGCCCAGCTCCAGGAGCTCGAAGTGGCGCACTGTCTGATCGAGGGCGACAACCTGGACCAGGCCTTCCCCGCGCCGGAAGGAGATCCGCACCGGGCGGGGCTGACCGAGGCCAACTTGCGTGCGATGTGGGCCAATTACTCGGCGCTGGGGTACCGGCGGCTGATCTACACCAACACCGTCAGCGTCCTGGAGCCGGAGCTGCTCGTGCGTGCGATGGGCGGGCGCTGCCGGGTCACCGGCGTACTGCTGACCGCCGATGACACCACGGCCGAACAGCGGCTCACCGGGCGGGAGATCGGCAGCGGGCTGGCCGCGCACATCGCGCGCGGCGTCAGGATGGCGCGGTATCTGCAGGCCGAGGCGCCCCGGGACGTGCTGCGGGTGGCGACCGACGGGCGCACGGTGGTGGAGATCGCACGCGAGGCGATCGCGGCATCGGGCTGGGCACGGCCGCCCGTCGCCGCGTGAAGAGGTGCTCGTGCCGCCACCCGCCCCCTCCACGGGTGGCGGCACGAGGTATCGGGCCGCGGTGACGCTAGAGCGTCGCCGCCAGCAGTTCTTTGGTGTAGCCGGCGCGCGGGGTCTCGAAGACCGCGTCGCGCGGGCCGCACTCGACGATCTCGCCGCGGTGCATCACCGCGATCCGGTCACAGAAGTGCCGTACGACGGCCAGGTCGTGGGAGACGAACAGCAGCGAGAGGCCCATCTCCTCGCGCAGGTCCATCAGGAGGTTGAGGACCTGCGCCTGTACGGAGACGTCCAGGGCCGAGACCGGTTCGTCGGCGATGACCAGGCGCGGCCGAAGGGCCAGCGCGCGGGCGATGCCGATGCGCTGGCGCTGGCCGCCGGAGAACTCGTGCGGGTAGCGCGCGAGGTGGTCAGCGGACAGGCCGACCTTCTCCAGCAGCTCCGCCGCGCGCTCGCGCCGCTGCCCCGCACCCATGGCGGTGTGCACCCGCAGCGGCAGGGTGACGGTCTCCTCGACGGTGCGGCGCGGGTTGAGCGAGGCGTACGGGTCCTGGAAGACCAGCTGGACCTCGCGGCTCAGCTCCCGGCGCAGCCGGGTGTCCTCGGCGGCGCGGGCGATGTCCCGGCCCTCGAAGCGCACGGCGCCCGCGGTGGGCTTCTGCAGTCCGGCCAGCACCCGTGCCGTGGTGGACTTGCCCGACCCCGACTCCCCCACCAGGCCCAGGGTCTCGCCCTCGGCGATGTGCAGGGTGATGCCGCGCACCGCGCGGGCCGGTTCACCCCGGCGCCCCAACAGGCCGCGCCGGGCCGGGAATTCGACCCGCAGATCGGTGACCGAGGCCAGCGGGCGGCTGCCCGTGGCGGCCGGGCGGCGGGCCGGGCCCGGCACCGGCTCGGGGTCCTCGACGGTCGGGAGCCGGGTGCCGGGCACGGTCTCCAGGGTGGGTGCCGCGCCGATCAGAGCGCGGGTGTAGGGCTCGCTCGCGTCCGTCAGCAGCTTTCGGGTCGGGCCCTGCTCGACGGTGCGGCCGCCGCGCATCACCAGCATCCGGTCACTGGTGTGCGCGACGACGCCCACATCGTGGGTGACCAGCAGGACGGCGGTGCCCCGGTCCTGCTGCAACTCGGCCAGCAGATCGAGGACCTGGCGCTGCACCCGGGCGTCCAGCGCGGTGGTCGGCTCATCGGCGATCAGTACGTCCGGGTCGTTGACCAGCGCCATCGCGATCATCACCCGCTGGCGCATACCGCCGGAGAACTGGTGCGGGTAATCCCCCGCGCGGGCGGCCGCGATGCCCACCCGCTCCAGCATCGCCGACGCCCGCTCGCGCGCCTCGGCCCGGCCCGCGCCCTTGTGGTGCACCCGGTAGGCCTCGGCCAGCTGGGCGCCGACCCCGTGGAAGGGCGAGAGCGAGGCCAGCGCGTCCTGGAAGACCATGGCGATCCGCCCGCCGCGCAGCGCCCGCAGCCCCGCTTCGGGCGCGCCGACGACCTCGATGCCGCCGACCTCCACGCTCCCGCTGATTCGGGTGCGCGCGGGGTCGTGCAGGCCCATCGCGGCCAGCCCGACGGTGGACTTCCCCGAGCCCGACTCGCCCACCAGGCCCAGGACTTCGCCGCGCGCCAGGTCGAAGCTGATGTCCTCGGCCGCGGTGACGGTGCCGCGCGGACCGGTGAAGGCGACGGTCAGGCCGCGGACCCGAAGGGCGGGCGCCGGGGGCTCGTTCTCGTACGTCATGGTCTCTTTCCCGTACGTCATGCCGGCCTCACCCGCGGGTCCAGCCAGGCGACGACGAGGTCGGCGACGGCCACGAACACCACCACAAAGAAGGCGGCGAGCAGCACGGTGCCCACCACGGTGGGCAGGTCGTTCTGAGTGACCGCGTCGACGGCGAGCTTGCCGACGCCGCTGAGCCCGAAGACCGTCTCGGTGATGAACGCGCCGCCCAGCAACGCGCCGACCTCCAGGCCGAGCAGCTGCACCAGCGGGGCGGCGGCGCCGCGCGAGGTGTACTTCAGGTGGGCGCGCAGCGCGGTCAGTCCCTTGCCGCGCGCGGTGCGCACGTACCCCTCGTGCATGACCTCCAGCATCTGGGCGCGGGAGAGCCGGGCGAAGACCGCGGCGTTGACGAAGCCGAGGACCAGGCACGGGAGCAGGAGCCCGGCCGCCCAGGCGGCCAGGTCCTCGCCCGGCGGCGTGTAGCCGGGCAGCGGGAGCAGCCCGGTGGAGTAGACGAGCAGGTACTGCAGGGCGTAGCCCAGGAAGTAGATCTGCACGCTGGCGCCGATGAGGGTGAAGCCGGACAGCAGCCGGTCGGTGAGGGTGCCGCGGCGCAGCGCGGAGACGAAGCCCGCGCCGATGCCGAGGACCAGGATGACCGCGAGGGCGCCCGCGGCCAGCGAGAGGGTCACCGGGAAGCGGCTGGCGATCGCGCCGAGTACCGGCTCGTGCAGGGTGTAGGAGTAGCCCAGGCAGGGGGCCGCGCAGGCGATCGGGGAGCCGTCGACGTCGCTGATGGTGCGCCCCGCGAACAGGCCGCGCAGATAGTCGGCGTACTGGTGCAGGATCGGCTGGTCCAGGCCCATGCTGTGCCGCACCGCCTCGACCTGCGCGGTGTCGCACTTGGGTCCGCAGGCGATCAGCGCGGGGTCGGAGGGCGCGGCGTAGAACAGCGCGAAGGCGGTGGCGGAGATGGCCAGCAGGACCACGAGGGCCTGCAGCACGCGCCGGAGGAGGTAGCTGAGCATGGGTCAGGGCTTCTTCAGGTACAGCCAGGCGGGGCTGATGGTGCCGTAGATGGGGTGGATGAAGGCGCCGCCGACGTTGGCCCCGCGCACCTGCTGGATGTGGGAGTTCAGGAAGGGCACCACCGGCACGTCCTGCATGATCTTCTTCTCCAGCGCGATCAGCTCGCCGGCCTTCTTTGTCGCGTCGCCGATCCGGGCGATGCGGTCCAGCTCCTTGTCCACGGCCGGGTTCTTGTAGCGCGGGTCGTTGTCCAGGGAGTCGCGGCGGCTGTCGAAGCGGTAGGGGACGCCGGTGGCGGGGGTGGGCCAGTCCACCGAGTTCCCGGTCAGCCACAGGTCGTACTGCGGGTCGGTGCCGCGCAGCACCTCGTTGGTGTAGGCGGCCAGCGGCATCGGCTTGGTGACCAGGGTGATTCCGGCCTTGGCGAAGGCGTCCACCAGGACCTGCGCCATCCGCTCCTTGGCGGCGGTGGCCTCGTAGGCGTAACTCAGCGTCTTGACCGGCTTCTTGGCCCTGGCCAGGTGTTCCTTGGCCTTGGCGAGGTCGCCGGTGGGCGCCACCGGGTGGAGGTCGTACTTCTCCCAGCCGACGATGGCGGGCGAGGAGTAGGTGGTGGAGATCTCGCCGACCCGGGGGCCGCCGAGGGCCTGGCGGGCCTGCCGGCGCGGGAAGAGGTAGTGGATGGCCTTGCGCACCTCGGGGTCGGTGACCCGGTCGTTGCGGATGGCCAGAGAGTCGGTGAAGGCGCCGCGGCGGCCGTCGACGACGAGGTCCTTCTTCTTCGGGTCGCGCTCGGCCTCGCCGATCAGCTCCGGCGGGAACTCGTTCTTGGTGGTGACGGTGTCCGCGCCCTTGCCGCGCCCGTTGAGGATCTCCTGGGCACTGTTGAGCTCCTTCTTCTCGAAGGTGAACTCGAACTTGTCGGCGAACTGGTGGCGGATCGGGTCGCTCTCAGCCTTCCAGTGCGGGTTGCGCTCCAGGGTCATGGACCGGTTCTGCTGGTGCTCCACGATCCGGTACGGGCCGGTGGCGAACGGCTTGAGGTCGTAGGCCGTCCCCGTGTCCTTGTCGGGACGCACCGGCGAGGAGGAGGACTGCGCGGCCATGAACGGGACGTCGGACTGCGGCTCGGGGAAGCGGAAGACGAGGGTCTTCTCGTCCGGCGTCTCGATGGCCTTGAGGTCGCCGTCCTTGGGACCGGCGTACTTCTTGCGCGCCTCGGCGAGGTCCTTGGAGCCGGTCAGCCACTGCGGCCAGTAGGGCGGGCCGAGTTCGAAGCCGGGCGCGAAGGTGCGCTCGATGCCGTACTTGACGTGTCCGGAGGTGATCGGCTTGCCGTCCTCCCAGGCGATGCCGTCCTTGAGCGTGAAGGTCCAGGTACGGCCGCCGTCCGAGGAGCGGCCCGTGTCGGTGGCCAGGTCGCCGACCAACTTCGCTCTGCCGTCCACCACCTGATACTGCGTCAGCTGACGGCCCCACAGCAGCGAGGTGTTGTAGGTCTCGCCCGCGTAGATCTTCTGCGGGTCCAGGTGGGAGGAGTCGCGGAGGTTGGCGATGTGGATGGTGCCGCCGTTCCTGGCGCCGGGGACGGCCGGTGCCGGGCCCCGGCTGTCGCGGGCGGTGCCGATGGTGGCGGTCAGCTTGCCCTGCTTCTCGGGGGCTCGGCCCGTGTCCCCCTCGGCCCCGGCGCCGGCGGAGCAGGAGCACAGCGCGAGCATGGCGGTGGCGGCGATGGCCGGTACGGCGGTGCGGCGCGAGCTGGTCCTGGGCATGGCGGATTCCCTTGAGAGAGACGGGTGTCGGGGGCGGTCGGAGGGTGGGTCAGCGGCTCGTACGGGGATCGAGCGCGTCCCGTACCGAGTCACCGAGGAGGTTGAAGGCCAGGACGAACAGGAGGATCGTCAGGCCGGGGAAGAACATGTAGGTCGGGTCGTCGTAGAAGACCTCGGCACCGCGCGCGATCATGCGGCCCCAGTCGGGGATCGGTTCGCTGATGCCGACCCCGAGGAAGGAGAGCGCGGCCTCCGCGGTGACGATGCCGGGCAGCGCGAGGGTGATGTGCACCAGCACCGGCGCCCAGACGTTGGGCAGCAGCTCGCGGAAGACGATGTGCCGGCGCCCCGCCCCCACCGCCCGAGCGGCCTCGATGAACTCCCGCTCGCGCAGGGACCGTACGGTCGAGCGCAGCACCATCGCCAGCGGCACCCACCCGAAGGCCGAGAAGACCAGCACCAGCACGGTGAACTGCATCCACGCGGGCTGGTTCTCGCCGGGCGAGACGAACCGGGTCTGGATGATCGGGCTCAGCGCCAGGAGGAGCAGCAGCGTGGGGAAGGCCAGCAGGACGTTGCACACGAAGGTGAAGACCCGGTCGGCCAGGCCGCTGAGGTAGCCGACGCCCACGCCGAGGACGACGCCGAGCACGGCGATCACCACGATGGAGGCCACCGCGACCAGCAGCGAGGTGCGGATGCCGTACAGGAGCTGGGTGAACACATCGCGGCCCAGGCCCGGTTCGATGCCGAACCAGAAGTCCGCGGAGATGCCGCCGTTGGGCAGGACCGGCAGCCCCTCCTCGCTGAGCAGTCCGGGGAGGTTCTGCCCGTAGTGCTCGGTGGGGTTCTTGCCGTAGAGGGCGGCGACCAGGGGTGCGGCGAGTGCGAGCACGGTGAAGAAGAGGACGACGCCGAGCGCGACGAGGCCCAGGCGGTCCCGGCGGAAGGCGCCGAGCGCCGTGGCGAGCGGGCCACGGGACTCCTTGATCAGCACTTCGGCCATGCGCTGGCGCACTCCTGGTTCCTTGCGTCCGCCCTTGGGTGCCGCGGGCGGGGCTTTGCGAGCCGGATTCACGGAGGTCTTCCGTTCCGGGTTGCGGATTATTAGAACCAGCGCCGGACGGCTTGGCAAATCCATCGGGAGCGTTCCGCGAGAAGCGCGAAGAAGGCATTTCGAAAAGCATGCGCCACTTAACAGTGCGGCAACATTACTGCCCCTATATTCATGGACGTAACGGACATTTGACCCCACTCGCCACCGAAGCCGCGACCGCCTGAGAGTTGGATCACAGGCATGCAAACAGAAGATCAACAGCAGATTCAACCAAGCTTTCAAAGCTTGAATGCAGTCCACACCTACGCTTCATCGACACCCAGGGGTCAGCATCTACGCGCGTCACATTCCCTGAATACCGGCGCGCAGTTTTGCAACCTCCCTTCTTATTCATGCCGGAAAACCCGGAAACCCCGGGAAACACAGCGCCGGCCCCCGGACGGCAATTGCGTCCGGGGGCCGGCGGTGTACCGGAACTCCGTGCGGCAGAAAGGCGTCAGCCGATCTGCGCGTTGTACGCCTGGAGCGCTTCGGGCACCGGCTGGAAGAAGGTCTCGCCGCCCGAGGAGCAGTTACCGCTGCCGCCCGAGGTCAGCCCGAGCGCGCTCTCGCCGTCGAAGAGCGCGCCGCCGCTGTCACCGGGCTCGGCGCACACCGTGGTCTTGATCAGACCCTCGACCGAGCCCTCCTGGTAGTTGACGGTCGCGTTCAGACCGGTGACCTCGCCGTCGTGGACCTGGGTGGTGCTGCCGCTGCGCTTCACTTTCTGGCCCACCGTGGCCTCGCCGGCCTTGGTGATCTTCTGTGCGCCGCCGCCGTAGGTGTTCACCTCGCTGGGGTGCGGGGTGTCGCCCGTGTACTTCACGATGGCGTAGTCGTCACCGGGGAACTTGGAGTCCTCCGTGGTGCCGATGGCCTGGCCGCCCTGCTGGTCGGACCAGCTCTTGACGGCGTTGCCGCAGTGCCCGGCCGTCAGGAAGTAGGGCTTGCCGTCCTTGACGACGTTGAAGCCGAGCGAGCAGCGCGAGCCGCTGCCCCAGATCGCGTCGCCACCGGCGATCAGCGGCTTGAACTCACCCTTGCTGTGCCGGATTTCGGCCTTGCCGCCCAGGCTCTTGACGACCTGGGTCAGCCGGTCCAGCTTCGCGCCCTTGACCGTGCGGTCGGCGGTGACGACGACCTTGTTGCTCTTGGGGTCGACCGACCAGGACGTGCCGGGGATCGTCGCCTTGGCCTTCAGCGTCTGACGGGCAAGGTTCAGCTCGGCGAGCGAGTGCTGCACGAGTCTGGCCTCGGCCCCCTTCGCCCGTACGGCAGCGGCGCCCGCCTCGTCCAGGACGTTGACCACCAGCTTCTTGGCCTTGGCGTCGTAGTACGCGCCCTCGGTGCCCTTGGTGAGCTTGGCGGCCAGCGTGGAGGCCGCGCTCGCGGAGAGCGTGTCCGGCGTGGGGGCCGGGGCGGCGTTGGCGTTGGCCAGGGTGAGGGTGGCGGTCGCGGCGAGGGCCAGGGCGCCCGCGCCGGCCAGGGCCGCGCGGCGCTTGGGTATGCGTCGGTGCTTCAACTCAGAGCCTCCCGTGGGGGGAAGGGCCCGCCGTGTGGGGGGTGCGCGGGCCCGAGAGTGTGCAGTACGGGACACGGAACACCCCTCCGTACGCACCTGCACCGCCGGAAGACGCGTCCATGCCAATGTGCGCCGCCGAGTATTCCCACCGCTCTCACTCGTGCACAAGGACGAGATCCGGTCTCAGGAGCGGAAGTTCACCAACCCTGCGCACATCCGTCACACCGATATCCGCGCACGTCGCTCCGGTGCGCGAACACGCAGTGAACATGCGCGGGAACCGTCCGGCGCGGGGCGCCGGTTCTTCGCCTGGCCGAAAGTCGCCGCTCCGCATCAACTTTTCGGCCTCGTCCGCAGCCAAACGTCCAATGCCTCACAGAGACCACCGGACGGCTACGCCTCACGCGGAGGGTCCACGAACTCGCGCGGCGGCTCGGTCGGTTGGCTGTCCGTGCGCTCCGGGACGGCCCGCTTCGGGGTGCGCCCCTGCTCCTGCTCGTACGCCTGGGTCTGCGCCTGGGCCTGGAGCCCGGAGCGCTCCAGGAAGCGCAGCAGCTCGACGGGGAAGGGCAGTACCAGGGTGGAGTTCTTCTCCGCCGCGACCGCCACCACCGTCTGCAGCAGCCGCAGTTGGAGGGCGGCCGGCTCGTCCGACATCGCGTGTGCCGCCTCGGCCAGCTTCTTGGAGGCCTGCAGCTCGGCGTCCGCGTTGATCACCCGGGCCCGCCGGTCGCGGGTGGCCTCCGCCTGCCGCGCCATGGAGCGCTTCATCGTCTCCGGCAGCGACACATCCTTGATCTCCACCCGGTCGATCTGCACACCCCAGCCCAGCGCCGGGCTGTCGATCATCACTTCCAGGCCCTGGTTGAGCTTCTCGCGGTTGGAGAGCAGATCGTCCAGGTCGCTCTTGCCGATGATGGAGCGCAGCGAGGTCTGGGCGACCTGGGAGACCGCGAAGCGGTAGTCCTCGACCTCCACCACGGCGTCCGCCGCGTCCACGACCTTGAAGTAGACCACCGCGTCCACCCGGACGGTGACATTGTCGCGGGTGATGCCCTCCTGTGCGGGCACCGGCATCGTGACGATCTGCATGTTGACCTTACGCATCCGGTCGACACCCGGGATGATCAGGGTGAAGCCCGGTCCGCGCACCGACTGGGCCAGCCGCCCCAGCCGGAAGACCACACCCCGCTCGTACTGCTTGACGACCCGGGCCGCGGCGGCCACGTACACCACGCCCGCCGAGGCCAGCGCCACCCCTGCCCCCACCAGTTCCTCGACCATCACGGCCCCCTGCCGTCCGAGTCGCGCGTCATTACCACGGTATGCCCGGCTCGCGAAACGGTCGAGACCCGGGGCGCGTTCACGATCCGGGCCCGCGCGAAAGCGGCGAGCCCCCGTCCAGCGGCGAGGACGGGGGCTCCGGTGCCATCGGCCGCAGCCCGTAGACCGCAGTCCGTTGATCTGAAGTGCTCTCGGTCCGTCAGAAAACGCTCACGTTATAGCGGTTGAGCGCCTCGACGACGGGCTGGAAGAAGGTCGTGCCGCCGGAGGTGCAGTCGCCGCTGCCGCCGGAGGTCAGACCGTGCGCGGTGCTGCCGGAGTACAGCGGGCCGCCGCTGTCGCCGGGCTCGGCGCACACCGTGGTCTTGATCAGGCCGTAGACCACGTCCCCGCCACCGTAGTTGACCGTGGCGTTCAGGCCGGTGACCCGGCCGCTGCGGGTACCGGTGGTGGAGCCGCGCCGGGTGACCGTCTGTCCGACGGTCGGGTTGGCGGCGCGGGTGATGTCCACGCTGCCGACGGTGCCCGGGTGCGGCACCGAGGTGTTGTCGTAGCGCACGATGCCGTAGTCGTCGCCGGGGAAGCTGGAACCGGTGCTCGGACCGATCCGGGTGGTGCGGGCCGAGGTGGTGTACCAGGCGGGCATGCCGTCGGTGCAGTGCCCGGCGGTCACGAAGTAGTACGTGCTGCCGCTGCGGACGTTGAAGCCCGCCGAACAGCGCCAGCTGGGTGCGTAGATGGCGTCGCCGCCGGCGATGAGCTTGGTGAACTTGCCGGGGGTGCGCTCGATGCGCAGCGCACCGGCGTTGCTGCCCGCGGCCCGCCGTATCGTGGCTATCTCCGCCTGGGAGACGGTGCTGTCGGCCGTGACGACGAGCGTGCCGCTCTTGTTGTCCACCACCCAGGCGGTGCCCGCCACATCGGCGGCGCGCACCGCGTCGCCGGCCGCGGCCAGCTGGGCGGCACTGAAGGCCGAACTGCCGCTCTGCGCGGGCACGTTCGCGCTCGCGGTGGGAATGGTGACCGCTCCGAGGGCGGCCAGGCCCGACGCGACGGCGAGCAGCCGGGTCCGTCTGGCGAAGCCGCTGCGGGGGGTGATGCGCTGGTTCCTCACTGAGTCCTCCGAGGGGGATCGGCGGGCCGCCGGTGGGCAGGCCCGTGAGGCGCCGTCAGAGGGCACACAGGACCGATCACTTCCGCTTTGTACGTGCCCCTGACAAGCGTTGGACGGGAGTGTGCGGGCAGTACCCCGCGAGCGCAAGACCGCCTTTCGGACTTGCGTTCCGCCGCACGCAGAGCGCCGCCCCGGCAGCCTCAACTCGGGCTGCCGGGGCGGCGGTTGACCCCCTCGGTCGGGTGTAGGACGTATCAGCGTGCGATGCGGTTCCGCTCGCCGGCGCGCAGCGCGAAGGGCAGGGTGTTGCCCGGCGGCGGGAAGGGGCAGATGAAGTGGTCGGCGAAGGCGCAGGGCGGCAGCTGCGTACGGTTCAGGTCGACCGTGACGCTGCCGTCGGCGGCGGGCGCCCGGGGCCGCAGAAAGCGGAACCGGAAGGACTCGGTGCCGCTGGTCCCGTCGGCCAGCACGGCCCACAGCGAGCCGTCGCCCTCCACCGCGACCTGGAGGGTGTGCTCGTCGCCGTCGAGGGTGAAGGCCAGCTCGCCGGCCAGCCCCAGGCCCCGCTGCTGCCCGTCGGCGTTGGGCACCTGGACCGTGCGGCTGCGCTCGTAGGGGCGGAAGAGGCCCGGCAGCACCCAGCGCTCGTCGTAGTCGAAGGCGTCGATGCCCGCGAAGGAGCGGCGGGCCTCGGAGTCCGGGTCGAAGACGCGCACCGCCCACAGGCCCTCGCGGCGCAGCACCAGCAGGCGCCGTCCGCCGTGCGCGACCCGGCTCTCGGCGGGGCCGCTGTCCTGGCCGAGGCGGACCTCGCCGTCCAGGGGCCGTCCGTCCACGGTCAGCCCGTCGGCGGCGGTGGCGCCGAGCACCACCTCCTCGCCGTCCGGGGTCGTGCGCCACTGCCCCGGAACGCCGTCGATACGGCCCTCGGCGTAGTCGGCGAGCCAGTGCGTACCGGTCAGGGCGAGCGGCCCGTACGGCTGGGAGACCGTCTCGACGCGCTGCTCGCGCCAGGCCTTCCACTCCTGCTGTGCTTCGGTAGTCATAGCGATCAACCCTTCCATATGGGGCGTACGGGATCCGGCAGCCCCAGGTGGGAGCGCAGCGTCGCGCCCCGGTATTCCGTACGGAAGACGCCGCGCTCCTGGAGCAGCGGCACCACCGTGTCCACGAAGTCGTCCAGCCCGCCGGGGGTGAGGTGCGGGACGAGGATGAAGCCGTCGGCCGCGCCGCCCGCCACGAAGGCCGCCATCTCCGCGGCGACCGACTGCGCGGTGCCGATGAAGGACTGGCGGCCGGTGGTCTCGATCACCGTCTCCCGGATGGACAGCCCCTTGGCCTCGGACAGGGCGCGCCATTGGTCGGCGATCGCCTGCGGGTCGGCGATGCGCACCCGGCCCTGCGCCAGCCCGCCGTCGGGGACCGGGTCGATGCGCGGGAGCGGCCCGTCCGGGTCGTGATCGGACAGGTCCACGCCCCAGACCTGCTCCAGGGTCAGCAGGGCGGTCTGCGGCGAGACCTGCCGGCGGCGGATCTCGGCGGCCCGCTCCTGGGCCTCGGCGGCGCTGTCGCCCAGGACGACGGTGACGCCCGGCATGATCTTCAGCGCGTCGTGGTCGCGGCCGTGTGCGGCCAGCCGTCCCTTGACGTCGGAGTAGAAGGCCTGCCCCGCCTCCAATCCGCCGTGCCGGGTGAAGATCACATCCGCGTCGCGGGCCGCGAAGTCCCGGCCCTGCGGGGAGTCCCCGGCCTGGATGATCACGGGGTGGCCCTGCGGGCTGCGCGGCAGGCCGAACGTGCCGCGTACGCGGAAGTGGCGGCCCTCGTGGGCGACCGGACGGGGCCCGTCATCGGTCCAGGAGTCCCACAACTCGCGGGCGGTGGCGAGGAATTCGGCGGCCCGGGTATAGCGGTCCGCGTGGTCCAGGAAGCCGCCGCGGCGGAAGTTCTCGCCGGTGAAGGCGTCCGAGGTGGTGACCACGTTCCAGGCCGCGCGGCCGCCGCTGAGGTGGTCCAGGGAGGAGAAGCGCCGGGCGATGTCGTAGGGCTCGTTGAAGGTGGCGCTGACGGTCGCGGCCAGACCGAGGCGGTCGGTGACGGCGGCCAGCGCGTTCAGGAGGGTGATCGACTCGGGGCGTCCCGCCACGTCCAGGTCGTGGATGCGGCCCTTGTGCTCGCGCAGCCGCAGTCCCTCGGCGAGGAAGAAGAAGTCGAAGAGCCCGCGCTCGGCGGTGTGCGCGAGGTGTTCGAAGGAGGCGAAGTCGATCTGGCTGCCGGAGCGGTCGTGAGCCCAGACGGTGGTGTTGTTCACGCCCGGGAAGTGGGCGGCCAGATGCATCTGCCGGTGTGCACTCATGCCGTCTCCCTGGCGAGCGTGTAGCGGTTGGCCGGGCGCGGCAGACCGAGGTGCTCGCGCAGCGTGGCGCCCGGGTAGAAGCGGCGCAGCAGGCACCGGTGCTGGAGGACGGGGACCGTGCCGTCCACCAGGAGGGCGAGGTCCCGTTCGGGGTCGGCGGGGCGCAGGTGGAAGCCGTCGGCGGCGCCGTCCGCGTGCCAGTCGCCGATCAGGTCGGCGAGCCCGACCGCGTCCCCCGAGGCGTACAGCTCCACCGGCAGCGAGGCCAGGACCAGCAGCCGGTCCGGGTCGCGGCCCAACTCCTCGGCCAGTTGCCGCAGTTCTTCGCGCGTGGCCCGCGCGGTGTCGGGGTCCTCCACCGCCACGAGCGCGATGTCCGCGTGCGCGGCCGCCACCTGCCGCTGCGGCGCCTCGGTGGCGTCGACGGTGATGACGGGGTGGCCCTGCGGGGGCCTGGGGACGATGGAGGGGCCGCGCACGGAGAAGGTGTCGCCCCGGTAGTCGACGTAGTGGAGCTTGTCGCGGTCCAGGAAGCGGCCGGTGGCCCGGTCCCGGATCTCGGCGTCGTCCTCCCAGCTGTCCCACAGCCGGGTGGCCGCCTCGGCGACCTGGCCGGCCTCGCGCCACAGGTCACCGGCGGGCGCGGGCTCCCGGCGGCCGAAGAGGTCGGCCTGGGCCCGCCCGGCCGACACCTCGATGTGCCAGCCCGCGCGGCCGCGGCTGACCCAGTCCAGGGTGCTCACCGCGCTGGAGAGGTGGAAGGGCTCGGTGTGGGTGGTGGTGACGGTGGGGACCAGGCCGATGCGCTCGGTCGCGGGCGCCACCCGGGCCAGTACGGCCGGCGCGTCGGGCCCGGGCCGGGCGAAGGAGTCGCCGAGGGTGACGAAGTCCAGCGTGCCGCGCTCGGCGAGGCGGGCCAGGCGGACGTAGTGCGCCGCGTCGTACTGCCCCAGGTGCCCGGGGCTGTCCAGTGCGACGGCCAGGTGCAGCAGATCGGTGCGGGTCATGAGGCGTCCTTGGGCAGTCCGGGCGGGTTGAACTCGGAGGTCTTGACGGCCTCGCTGCTCAGCCCCCAGCGCTTGAGGACCTTGGCGTACTGGCCGTTGTCGATGACGTGCTGGAGGCCGGCGGAATAGGCCCTGCCCAGTCCGCTGTCCTTGCGCGTGGTGGCGGCGATCTTGCCCTTGAGGCCCGCGCCACCGCCGGAGAAGGTCCCGGCGTTCTCGGTCTGTCCCGCGGTGGCAATGTGGTACGCGACGGAGGGGTTGGGCCCGAAGTAGCCCTGGATACGCCCCGATTGGAGCGCCAGATACACATCGGAGCTCTTCTGGTAGTACTTGATGTCGACGGGCTCGCGGCCGGCCCGCTCGTTGTGCCGGCTCCACTCCACCAGGATCTTCTCCTGGTTGGTGCCGGAGCCGACCGCGATGGTGCGGCCCGCCACATCGGCGGCGCCCCTGACCTTCCACCCGGCGCCCTTCTTCACCTCCATGGCCAGCTCGTCCAGCCGGTAGGTGGCGAAGTCGTACTTCTCCTTGCGCTCCTCGGTGACGGTGACGTTGGAGAAGACCGCGTCCAGCTTTCCGCTGTCCAGGCCGACGAAGAGGTTCTCCCAGGACAGCGGGTCGAACTCGGCCTTCAGGCCGAGGGAGTCGGCGAGCAGCACGGCGATGTCCTGCTCGACGCCGATGAGAGTGCGGTCGTCGGTGGCGTAGAAGGACAGCGGTGGGGTGCTGTCGGCGCCCACGCCGACCTTGAGCGTGCCCCGTTCGCGTATCGCCCGGGGCACCAGCGCGGCGGCCCTGGCGTCCTTGGTGGCGCGGATCCGCTTCTGGTCGGGGCCGATGTTGATCCGCGCTCCGTCCGCGCCCGCGGCGCTCTCCGCGCCTTCCCGCGCCGCCGCGCCGCCGCAGGCGGTGAGCAGCGCGGTCCCGGCGGCGAGGGCGAGGGCGGCGGACAGGGCGCGGCGGCGCTTGAACGGCGTAGTTCTGGTGCTCTTCATGTTCACAGGACCTTGGAGAGGAAGGACGCGGTGCGCTCGTGGGTGGGGTGGTCCAGCACCTGCTCCGGCGGCCCCTGCTCGATGATCCGGCCGCCGTCCATGAAGACGACGGTGTCGGCGACCTCGCGGGCGAAGCCGATCTCGTGGGTGACCACGATCATGGTGGTGCCCTGGTGCGCCAAGTCCTTGATGACGTCGAGGACTTCACCGACCAGCTCGGGGTCCAGAGCGGACGTCGGCTCGTCGAAGAGCAGCAGTTTGGGCTCCAGCGCGAGGGCGCGGGCGATGGCGACGCGCTGCTGCTGGCCACCGGAGAGCTGCTTGGGGTAGGCGTCGGCCTTGTCGGCGAGGCCGACCCTGGCCAGCAGCGTGCGCGCGGCCTCGGCCGCCTGCGCGCGCGGCCGCTTCAGGGCCGATACGGGGGCCTCGGTGATGTTCTCCAGCACGGTCAGATGCGGGAAGAGGTTGAAGTTCTGGAAGACGAACCCGATGTGGGTGCGCTGCTTGAGGATCTCCCGCTCGCGCAGCTCGTACAGCTTGTCCCCGGAGCGCCGGTATCCGACGAGCGAGCCGTCCACGCTCACCCAGCCGCTGTCCACCTTCTCCAGGTGGTTGATGGTGCGCAGCAGGGTGGACTTGCCGGAGCCGGAGGGCCCCAGGACGACGGTGACCTCGCCCGCGGCGACCTCCAGGTCGACGCCCCTGAGCACGTCGAGGGAGCCGAACGACTTGTGGACGGAGCGGAGTTCAACCATGGCGCTCATCGCGTGGCTCCCTTGGAGAAGTGGCGTTCGACGTAGTGCTGGAGGACGGAGAGCACGGTGGTCAGGAGGATGTACCAGGCGGTGGCGACCATCAGCAGGGGGACGACCCGGCCGTTGCGTCCGTAGACGACCTGGACCTGGTAGAAGAGTTCGCCGATCGCCATGACGGAGACGATCGAGGTGCCCTTGAACAGCGAGATGACCTCGTTGGCGGCGTTCGGCAGGATCGAGCGCATCGCCTGCGGCAGCACGATCCGCCGCAGCTGGCGCAGCCTGGGGATGCCCAGGGCGGCCGCGGCCTCCGACTGGCCGCTCTCCACGGCCAGTACGCCGCCGCGCACGATCTCGGCGGCGTAGGCGGCCTGGTGCAGGGCGAGCCCGAGGACGGCCGCGCTCATCGCGCCCACCAGGCCCATCGTCTCGAAGGAGAAGAAGGCCGGGCCGAAGGGAATGCCGAAGTCCAGGCGCTGGTAGAGGTAGGCGAGGTTGAACCAGAACAGCAGCTGGACGATGAGCGGGATGGAGCGGAACGCCCAGATGTAGGTGAAGGCGACCGACTTCAGAAACGGGCTGGCGGACAGCCGCATGAAGGCGAGCACGATGCCGAGGGCGAAGCCGAGCGCGGTGCCGTAGAAGGTCAGCTGGAGGGTGATCCACACGGCGCGCAGGATGGTTTCGGCGGTGAAGAAGCGCGCGAACACCTCCCACTCCCAGGCGGGGTTGGTGATCAGGCCGTGCGCGAACTGGGCGATCAGTACGGCGGTCACGCCGCAGGCGACCCAGCGCCAGGGGTGGCGTACCGGCACGACCTTCAGCCCGGAGTGGTCCCCCGGCGGCGCGGCCCGCTCCTTCACCCGGCCGGGCCGGTCACTGGTCAACGACATGGGGTTCCTTGGGAGTTCGCAGGAGCGGGGCGGCGACGCGCTCGCTCAGGGCGGCGAGCAGGGCGCGGGCCACGGCGTCGTTCTGCTGGAAGGCCGGGGCGTTGGTACGGGGCCGGGCGAAGGCGCCCGAGGAGGCGGCGTCGGTGTGCGGGCCGAGGGCGAAGCGGCGCGGGTGCGGGCGGCCCGCGCGGTCCAGTACGCGCCCGTCGCGCAGGTCCACCTTCAGCAGTCCGGTGGGCGTGGCGGCGGCGCCGTCCGCGTACAGGGCGCGCAGCAGGGCGTCCGTGCTGTGTGCGACCGATGGCCGGGGCAGATAGGCCTCCACCAGGGCGCGGGCCCTCACGCCGCCGGTCGGCGCGCTGGGGCTGTGGGCACGGAAGGTGCCGTCGGCCGCGGTGACGGCGGTGTCCGCGCCCAGGAAGCGCACCACCCCGGCCCGGGAGAGCGCCAGCAGCTGGCGCAGTCGCGGACCTGGCGGGCCGGAGGCGAGATAGCTGAAGAAGCCGTGCCACCAGGTGCCGATGTCGCCGAGCCGGTACAGCTGCGCGTACACCGACAGCAGGCCGAGGAAGACCGCGAGGTCGGGGCTGTGCGCGGGGTCGTGGCGGCGGGCGAGGCCGGCCTCGATGTAGCCGCGCAGCCCGTCCTGCAGGGCGTCGGCGCCGGGGAAGCGGACACCGGCCAGGGGGTGGTCCAGCGCGTCGAGGTCGAGCCGGTCGGCGGGGTCGGGTACGGAGGCGGCGATCAGCGCCTGGAGTTCGGCGCTGCGCGGTTCGGCGGCGGCGTACTTCTCCTCGAAATCGGGCCAGTTCACCCGCGTGCGCTCCGGACGGGCGGTGAACAGGCGGTGGTAGTGGGCGAAGCCCAGCTCCTTGTCGATCAGCGGCCACACATCGCGCCGGAAGTCGAACCCGCCTTTCCTGGCGAGGAGTTCATCGACCTCGGCGGGCCCGAAGAAGCGGGGCAGCGGGGGCCGCTCGCCCGTCCAGGGGTAGCCGAGCTTGGAGTGGTACGGCACGCCGCGGCGGGACCCGACGTGCAGCACGGGCTCACGCCCGGAGGGGAGGTAGTCCAGTTCGCCGTCCGGCCGGGTCCGGTACCGCCCGCCGCGGCCCTCGGTGAGCAGCGCCATCAGGTCGACGAAGGCCAGCCCGAAGCCGCGGACGATCACCGGTTCGCCCGCGGGGAGCCCGGACAGATCGCTGTCGGCGGTGAAGTCCGGTGGCAGGTAGGTGAGTTGGTGTTCGGCGGCGAAGCGGGACAGTGCGCGCTGTTCGGGCGGCGGCTCGGAGCCGAGGTGCCCCAGGGCCAGGACGACGAGGTCGGCGGCCAGGGGCGTGGGGCGCCCCCGCAGCCAGACCTGCTGGCGGCCCTCGCGCGGGCCCACGACCCGCACGGCCCGGTCGCGGTGCTCGTGCACGGCGATGCCCGGCGGCAGGGCCGCCACCGACCGCTCGTACACCCAGGCCATGTAGGCGCTGTGCACCCTGCGGGAGGCGAAGTCCTGCGGCGCCAACCGGGCGATGTCCGCGCGGAGTTCGGGGTCCACGTCGATCGACCCGTGCCGTACCTCGCGGGCCCATTCGGCCAGCGAGGGGCCGTGCCGCACCGGCCCGGTCAGCTGTACGGACTCGTCGGTGAACATGGTGACGTCCTCGGCCATGGAGTTCATCCACAGCAGCGGGGACTGCTCGCGGCGCCAGATGCGGCCGCCGCCGGGCGGGTAGGGGTCGACCAGGTGCAGGTCCAGCGGCGTACCGCCGTACAGCTCGGGGGCGTTGGCGGCGATCCGCTCCACCAGGCCGGTGGTGCGCGGCCCGGCACCCACGAAGACGATCGACCGCCTCATCGGGCACCCGCCGTTCCGCGCGCGTAGCGGCGCTCGACGTAGTGCTGTCCGACGCTGAGCAGCGAGGTGACCACGACGTACCAGATGGTGGCGACCAGCAGCATCGGCACGACCTGGTAGGTGCGGTGGTAGACGAGCTGGACGGAGTAGAGCAGGTCCTGCACGGCGATGACGGAGACGATCGAGGTGCCCTTGAGGGTGCCGATGAGCATGTTGCCCGCGGGCGGCACGATCGAGCGCATGGCCTGCGGCAGAACGATCCTGCGCAGCCGGCGCCCGGCGCCCAGCCCCAGCGTCTGGGCCGCCTCGATCTGCCCCTTGTCCACCGAGAGGATGCCGCCGCGTACGACCTCGGCGGCGTACGCGGCCTCGTGCAGGGTCAGTCCGATGACCGCGACGGTCACGGGCCCGAGGAGGTTGACGGTCTTCACGCCGAGGATCTGCGGGTACAGCGCCCCGATGTTGAACCAGAACAGCAGCTGCACCAGGATCGGCGTGGAGCGGAAGAGCCAGACATAGCCCCAGCTCACCGCGCGCAGCACGGGGTTGGCCGACAGCCGCAGGACGGCCAGGAGCGTGCCGAGGGCGAAGCCGAGCACCATGACCAGGGCGGTCAGCCACAGGGTGAGGCCCAGGCCGCGCAGTACGGCGCTGGAGGTGAAGTAGGCGACGACCACGTCCCATTGGAACGCCTCGTTGCGCAGGACGGAGTTGAGCACCGCGGCGAGCAGCGCGAGGACGACGACGGCCGCCGCCCACTGGCCGGTACGGCGCCAGGGGACGATGCGCAGCTGCGCCGGCGGATCGCCGACGGGGGTGCGGGAGGGGGGCTTGGAGAGGGTCGCGGGCATGCGAAGGCTCCGTGGATTCAGGGATCGAACACGGGAGTTGAGCGCCTTCACACAGGCGAAACACGAGCACCGGGCGCGCCCCTCAGCACGGCCGGACCTTGAGGCTATGGGGTGAACAGGGAGCAATGTCAAGGCTGTCCACACTGTGAGCGGTGGATCACATGCCGGTTGACGGGGAAACGGATGCCTGTTCCACTTATGCGCATGAACCCATGGCAGAAGCTGGTCACCCGCGACCACATCGACTTCGGTCGAGTGTGGTCGTCCTCCTGTTGAGCTGACCTCCTGCCCCCGGGCCCGCTGCCGTCACGGCCGGGCCGTTTCGCGGTTCCCCCTCTTTCGCCGCGCCTTCACACGCCGCGTCACCTCGGTGACGCACCCCTCCCCTCCCTCGTTCCCCCACCAGTTCCTTCGGCATGCTCGAAGAAGGGCGCGGTATGCGCTTCGGCGTCATGACTCTCATCGACAACGTCCCGGACGCGGTGTCCGGACACCTCCTCACCCCGCACGAACGCCTCCGAGAGGTGGTCGAACTGGCCATACTGGCCGAGGAGTTGGGCTTCGACGCGTTCGGCGTCGGGGAGCGGCACGGTCCGCCGTTCCTCTCCAGCTCCCCGCCGACGGTGCTGGGCGCCATCGCGGCCCGCACCGAGCGCATCCGGCTGTTCACCACCGTCACGGTCATCTCCACCCTCGATCCGGTACGGGTCGCCGAGGACTACGCGACGGTGGACCAGCTCTCCGGCGGCCGCCTGGAGCTGATGATCGGCAAGGGCAACGCCCCCGAGCCGTGGCACCTCTTCGGCCGCGATCCCAAGGACCAGTACGCGCTCCAGGAGGAGAACTACGAGCTGCTGCGCCGCCTGTGGCACGAGGAGAAGGTCACCTGGTCCGGCCGCTTCCGCCCGCCGCTGCGCGAGGCCACCGTGCTGCCCCGCCCCTACCAGCACTCCCCCACCATCTGGCACGGCAGCGCCACCAGCGAGCGCTCCGCCGAACTGGCCGCCCTGTGGGGCGATCCGCTGTTCACCTCCAACGTCATCCAGCCGGTGGCCAGTTACGCCCGGCTGATCGACCACTACCGCGAGCGCTGGGAGGCCTACGGCCACGACCCGTCGGCCGCGCTGGTCGGCGCGGGCGGCACGCTGTACGCCGCGGCCGACGACGCCACGGCCCGCAAGGAGTTCACGCCGTACTACGAAAGCGCGGTCATTGCCCGCAACGTACCCGGCAACAACACCCCCTTCCGCACCCTGGACGACGCCGTCGACCACGGCCCGGTCCTGGTCGGCTCGCCGCAGCGGATCGTGGACAAGGTCCTCCAGCAGCACTACGCCTACGGGCACACCGTCCAGTTCTTCGGCGTGGAGAGCGCCGGGCTGCCCTTCGCCCGCAAGGCCGAGGTCCTGGCGCTGACCGCCGCCGAGGTGCTGCCGCAGCTGCGCCGGGAGCTGCCCGACACCCTGCCCTGGCCGGAACCGGAACCGGAACCGGAACCGAAGCCGGAGCCCGCGCCCGGGACGGCAGGTGCGCCCGCCACCGCCGGAGCCGCACGGTGACGGCCACCCCGCCCGCGCCCTCCGCCACGGACCTGACGGTGCATCACACCACCGTCACCGACCCGCTGGCCCGCCCGCTCCTGGACGAACTCACCCACGAATACAGCACCCGCTACGGAAGACCCGTCGACCTGTCCCTGGAGTACCCGCCCGAGGAGTTCGCCCCGCCCGGCGGCGCCTTCCTGCTGCTCCTGGAGCACGGCCGGCCCGTCGCCGGCGGCGCGTACCGGCGCCGTGACCCCCGTACCGCCGAGCTCAAGCGGATCTGGACGCACTCCGCGCACCGCCGCCGCGGCCTGGCCCGGCAGGTGCTGCGCGCCCTGGAGAACACCGCCGCCCGGCGCGGCTACACCCGGGTGTACCTGACCACCGGGCCGCGCCAGCCCGAGGCCAAGGGCCTCTACCTCGCCACGGGCTACCGCCCCCTGTTCGACCTGTCCGCCGACCCCGAGACGATCGGCCCGCTGCCGTTCGACAAGCGCCTGGAGATCCCGATCCGATGAGAACCACCCCGCAGCCCGCCCGGATACCGCGCGGCTCCACCCCCCGTACCGCCCTCCCGCTGCGCGCCGCCGCCCTCCTGGCCACGGCCGCGCTGGCGCTGACCGGCTGCGGCTCGGGCGAGGCCGGGGCCGGCGCCCAGGGCGCGGGCCCGGCGGGCGCCGTCGCCAAGATCCCCACCACCGATGTGGTCTCGGCGGTCACGAAGGACCCGGCCGCCGCGAGGCTGCTGCCCGCCGATGTCCGCGAGCGCGGCACCCTGACCATCGCCGCCAGCGTCGGCACCCCGCCCTCGGCCGCCTACCGGGAGGACGGCCGGACCGTGGCCGGCGCGGACATCGACTTCGCCGACGCGGCCGCCAAGGTCCTGGGGCTGAAGCTGAAGCGCGAGGTGGCGAGCTTCGAGGCGATCCTGCCCGCGCTGGACAGCGGCAAGTACGACCTGGGCACCGGCAACTTCGGGGTCACCGAGGAGCGCCGCAAGACCCTCGACTTCGTCACGTACATCAACGACGGGCAGGGCTTCGCGGTCCGCGACGGCAGCCCGCTGAAGAAGGTCACCGACCTCACGCAGCTGTGCGGCCTGACGGTGGCCACCGGCGCGGGCACCACCTTCGAGGAGACCCTGGAGAAGAACAAGCACCGGTGCACCGACGCCGGTGAGAAGGCGTACGACGTCAAGACCTACGCCGACCAGGGCGCGCTGTGGATCTCGCTCCAGCAGGGGCGCAGCGATGTGGTCATGAGCACCATCAACGGCCTGCGCTACGCGGTCAGCCAGCAGCGGGGCCTTGCCTTCCTCAACGAGTACAAGCGCCTGGACGTCGGCTTCGCCTTCAAGAAGGGCTCCGGGCTCGCCCCCGCCTTCCAGGCCGCCGTCAACCACCTCAAGAAGGACGGTAGCTACGACCGCATCCTGAAGAAGTGGGGGACGGGCGAGTCCGCGATCAAGGCGTCGCAGATCTCGCCGCCCGAGGTGAAGTGACGTCAGGACCGCGGTGGTGACACCGCGGTCACCGGCTCAGGCACCGCAGTCGCAGCACGAGCAGCACTCGCAGCAGCTGCACGAATCACAGCAGTCGCAACAGTCACAGTCGCTGCAGCAGCCCTCGCGCTTCTTGCGCGACCAGGCTCCCTCGTACTCGTCGGCACAGCAGACCTTGCAGGTGCAGCACAGCCCGATGGCCGCCGCGCACCCGGCCCAGAAGCCGCGCGGCGGCTTGGGCGCGTTGGGCAGCCCCGGCAGTCCGCCATGGCTGCCCTGACCACCGTGCCCGCCGTACCCGCCGTGACCACCGCTCCCGCCGAAGCCACCGCCGCCGCCCGAGCCGCCGTGCCCACCGGACCCGCCGTGCCCGCCCGCGCCGCCACCGGCGTACGGATGGTGCTGCGCGTACGGCGGCGCCTGGCCGTGCGCAGGCGGCTGACCGTACGGATTCGGCTGGCCGTAAGGATTCTGCGCCCCGTGCTGCGGCACCTGGTACGGCCCCGGCTGCTGCCCGCCTTCGTAGGGACCACCGCCCTGATACGGGCTGCCGCCCTGGTACGGATTGCCGCCCTGGCCACCGTCCCAGTTCAGCCCGGCCTCCTGGTGCCCGGCATGCCCGCACCCCGTGGTGCCAAAAGCCCGGTCCACCGACTGCCGCAGCTCGTGCGCCAGCAGCACGTGCGCCAGCTTCCCGGCGCCCTCCCCGGCGAATTCCACCTCGCGCAGCGCCAGCCGGACCCCGTGCACCGCGTCGTCGCACAGCCGCCGCACCTCGCCCAGGTCCGTGCCGGTGGCCGCGACCGGGTTCCAGGCGCCGCTGTCGGCGTCCCGCGCCAGGTCCTCGACGGCGTCCAGCAGATGCGCCAGCCGACCGAAGAGCCGGCCCGCCTCCTCCAGCGGAGCGCGGTTGTGCGGCCGCCCGGCCAGCACCGCGGTGTACCCGAAGGCAGCCGCCGTGGCGGTCTCGGTCGGCTCGGTGACGGTCAGCAAGCAGGTTCCGGGGCCCGCGGCGCGCTCGAGCGACTCCTGGCGGCCGACCGCGTCCAGCAGCACCGCGGTGTCGAAGCCGAGGTCCATGCCGCTGCGGGCGCCCGCGCGGTCCCACTTGGCCGCGACCCGGCGCGCGGCGGCCGCCACCGGACGCCGTGCCAACGCCCCGTCGCCGTCGGCGACATGGTCCCTGACCTTGGCCGAGGCCAGCACCAGCGAGACGGTCGCGGCCAGCCGCGCGCCCTCACCCTTGGCCACCGGAGCCGTCCGCATCCCGCGCAGCGGACAGGGCCCGGCCGTGCGCCGCCACCCGGTGCTGCGCTGTGACTGGGCCTCGACGAGTACGGAGATGACCAGCCCGTCGTAGTTGGTGGCCACCCGCGCGAACTGGCCGTGGTCACCGCGCAGCGCGAGACACAGCCCGCACAGATGCGCCATCCACTCGGTCCGCAGCCCCTCCGAAAGACGATGCCGGCAAGGCCGGACAATCCCGAACAACGCTCCCCCGTTCACCCATACGTCCCCGGCGTCACCCGACCGGGCCGATGGATTGTATCCGTCACCCCGTCAGGCCCCTTACCCGGTGGGAACTCTGATCGAATGCCATCCGTTCTGCACCAGTACCGTCACGAATCCCCTGTGCGGCGGCTATCCACATGGCACACCATCCGCATCATGGACGACCATAGAGGGGCGGACACACAACACCGCGGGTGAGAGGAGGCGTCAATGGGATCGGTGCGCAAGGCGAGTGCCTGGCTTGGCCTCGTCGACGACAACGATGACGAGCGCTACTACGGCGGCTACGAAGACGACTCTGTCGAGGAGTCCGAGACCGGCAGCAATGCGGCCGGCAACGCCTGGGTCACCGACCCACGGGTGCGGGTGGCCGACCAGGCCGCGCAGGAGCAGGGCACCCGGATCGCCACGGTCACCCCGGACGGCTTCCGGGACGCGCGCGGCATCGGCGAACTGTTCCGCGAGGGCGTACCGGTCATCGTCAACCTGACGTCCATGGAGCCCGCCGACGCCAAGCGCGTGGTGGACTTCGCGGCCGGGCTGACCTTCGGCCTGCGCGGCTCGATCGAGCGGGTGGCCACCCGGGTCTTCCTGCTCACCCCGGCCGACTACCGGGTCCTCAACGGCGAAGCCGCCGGCCGCAGGGGCGACGGCGGCTTCTTCAACCAGAGCTGAACCGTTTTGCGGCTCCGGCCGGCAGCCCCGGGGCTGCCCCCGGGAGGAACGGCAGCAATCAGAGCTGAGCTCAAGGGCAAGGGCTCACCGGAAAGCGTCCAGGCCGGTGAGTGCCTTGCCCAGCACCAGCTGGTGCATCTCCACGGTGCCCTCGTAGGTGAGCACCGACTCCAGGTTGGTGGCGTGCCGCATCACGGGGTACTCCAGTGAGATTCCGTTGGCGCCCAGGATCGTGCGGGCCGTACGGCAGATCTCGATCGCCTCGCGCACATTGTTCAGCTTGCCGAAGCTGATCTGCTCCGGGCGCAGCCGCCCGGCGTCCATCCGCCGCCCCAGATGGTGGGCGAGCAGGATGCCCTTGTGCAGTTCCACCGCCATGTCGGCGAGTTTGGCCTGGGTGAGCTGGAAGCCGCCGATCGGCCTGCCGAACTGCTCGCGGGTGCCGGCGTACCCGAGCGCCGCCTCGAAGCTGGCCCGCGCCGCGCCCATCGCACCCCACACGATCCCGTAGCGGGCGTGGCTCAGACAGCTGAGCGGGCCGCGCAGTCCGACGGCTTCGGGGAGCACGGCGTCGGCGGGCAGCCGCACCTCGTCCAGGACCAGTTCGCTGGTGACGGAGGCGCGCAGCGACCACTTGTGCTTGATCTCGGGGGCGGAGAAGCCGGGGCTGCCGGTGGGCACGACGAAGCCGCGGATGCCGTCGTCGGTACGGGCCCAGACCACCGCGACACCGGCCACCGAGCCATTGGTGATCCACATCTTGCGGCCCGTCAGCACCCAGTCCCCGCCGTCGCGTTTGGCGTGGGTGCGCATGGCGGCCGGGTCGGATCCGTGGTCGGGCTCGGTCAGCGCGAAGCAGCCGATGATCTCGCCCGCCGCCATGCCGGGCAGCCACCGCTGCTTCTGCTCCTCGGAGCCGAAGCGCCAGATCGCGTACATGGCCAGCGAGCCCTGTACGGACACCAGCGAGCGGATGCCGGAGTCGGCGGCCTCCAGCTCCAGGCAGGCCAGCCCGTACTGGACGTGGGAGGCGCCCGCGCAGCCGTAGCCGGTCAGCGGCATGCCCAGGGCTCCGATGGAGCCCAGTTCGCGGGCCAGTTCGCGGATGCCGGGCAGCTCGCCGCTCTCGTACCACTGGGCGATGTGCGGCAGGACCCGGTCCCCGGCCCACTGGCGGACGGTGCCGCGGACCGCGCGGTCCTCGTCGGTCAGCAGGTCGTCCAGGCCCAGGGGGTCACCGGGGTCGAACGGCGGCAGCTTCGAGGACGGCGTTGCGGACATGGCGGGGCCTCCGGCGCGCGAGCGGATAAAACTAGCGTTGTTAGTTATTGCTCGCGCCCGACGTTACGGCTGATGCCGCCGCAGCGGCAAGGGTCCCCGCCCTCAGGGGCGTCCTGCCGGCCGGCACCGGACCGGCAGGACGCGGTGGCTACGGCCGGGAGCTGGCCGGTGCCGGCTCCGCCTCGCGGCCGGCGCCCGGGGTGCCCTCGCTGTCGGTGCGCTCCGCGGCGTCCGCGGCCCGGCGCGGCAGCCGCAGCGCGATGCCCGCGCCGACCAGCAGCAGCACGGCGCTGGCGACCAGCGTGACGTGCAGCCCGTGGATGAAGGAGCCCTGCGCCGTCTCGCGCAGCGCGCCGCCCGCGAAGTCGCCGAGCTTGGAGGCGACTTGGATGGCCTCGCCCAGCGAGTGGGCGGCGGCCTTGGAGGCCTCGTCGGGAACGCCCTCGACATGGGCCAGGCCCGGCGCGTACACGGCGTTCATCACGCTGCCCAGCAGCGCCACCCCGATGCCCGCGCCCAGCTGGTAGGAGGTCTCGCCGATGGCCGCCGCACCGCCGGCCTGTTCGGCGGGCGCCTCGCTGAGCATGGACTCGTACGCCCCGAAGAGCGTGGTCTGGAAGCCGAAGCCGAGCAGGACGAAGCCGAGGATCAGCAGCCAGGGGCGGTCCTGGCCGTTCATCGCGGTCAGGCACAGCACGGCGACGGCGGTGAGCACGAAGCCGAGCGAGACCATCATCCGGGGCCCGGCGGCCTGGAGCAGCTTGGAGCCCAGCAGGCCCGCCGCCATGGCGGAGAAGACCAGCGGGAGCATCCGCAGTCCGGTCTCCAGGGGGCTGAGGTGCAGCACGAGCTGGAGGTACTGGACGGCGATCAGCTGCAGGCCGACCAGGGCGAGCATCGCCAGGACGATGCAGCCGACCGAGGTGCCGAAGGCGGGACGGGCGAACAGCCGCATGTCGATGAGCGGGTGCTCGCGCTTGCGCTGGCGGCGCACGAAGACGATCAGCAGCAGGGCACCGGCCACGATCGAGACCAGCGTCGTCGGCCCCAGAACCGATTCGCCGCTGCCGATCCGCTTGACGCCGAGCACCAGCCCGAGGATGCCCAGGGCCGCGATGACCGCGCCGACCACGTCCCAGGGGCCGTTGCGGTCGCCCCGGGACTCCGGGAGCAGCCAGCGGCCGAGCAGGAACATCGCCGCCATCATCGGGATGTTGATGAGGAAGACCGAGCCCCACCAGAAGTTCTCGACCAGGAAGCCGCCGAGCACCGGGCCGACGGCGGCGCCGACCGCGGCCACCGCGCTCCACACACCGATCGCCACCGCGCGCTCGCGGCGGTCGGGGAAGACCTGGCGCAGGATCGACAGCGTCGCGGGCATGATCATGGCGCTGCCCACGCCGAGCACGGCGCGCGCGGCCATGAGGATCTGCGGGTTGGGAGCCAGCGCGGCCACGGCGGAGGCCAGGCCGAACAGTCCGTACCCGAGCAGAAGGATGCGCCGGCGTCCGACGCGGTCGCCGAGGGTGCCGAAGAGGATCAGCAGCGACGCCGCGATGAGCGGATAGATGTCGACGATCCACAGAAGTTCGATGGGCCCCGGGCGCAGATCCTCTGTGACGGAGGGCACGGCCACGTACAGGATGGTCGTGTCCAGCGCGACGAACAGAAGGCTGACGCAGAGCACGATCAGCACGGTCCAGCGGTTCGCACCACCCCCTGGCTGCCGGGGAACACCAGCCGTCCGCTCCTTGCCGGACGTGGTTGTCCCTGACATGTACGCACCTCCTGTCATGCTCTCGCGGCCGCGGACCAGGACGTGAAAAAGGCCCCGGGGGAACCGGCGGCACAGGCGAGTTGAGACGTCAGACTACGCGAGGTGCGGCGTGTGACGTGTGGCTCACCTCATGATGAGACGCTCATCGCAGGGTCCTTTGGTTCCCTTACCCACTGCCCAGGACCCGTCTTCGGGCAGCCGGAGGCCGGGCACCTGGATAATCGGCGGGATGAACGATCTTGCCACCACCGCCGCACCGGTACGGACCCCGGGGGGCCCTCGGCTGCGGGCGGCGCTGCACCGCGCCGCCCCCGCCCTCCTGGTCCTCGCCGCGGTCCGGGCGCTGGGCGTCGTGGTGCTGGCCGTGTGGTCGGCGGCCAACGGCAAGGACTGGCACACGCTGCTCACCGCCCGCTGGGACTCGCTGTGGTACACCCGCGTCGCCGAGCAGGGGTACGGATACGCCGTCACGCTCCCCAATGGCGACGTGCACTCCAACATGGCCTTCTTTCCGCTGCTGCCGTGGCTGGAAAAGGGCCTCGCCGCGCTGTCCCCGCTCTCGGCGGCCGACGCGGGCATGGTGGTGAGCTGGCTCGCCTCGCTGGCCGCGGCCTGGGGCCTGTACGCGATCGGCGAGCGGCTGTACGGGGCGCGGGCCGGGGTGCTGCTCGCGGCGCTGTGGGCGGCGCTGCCGGTCGGGATCGTGCAGTCGATGGCGTACTCCGAGGCGCTGTTCACGGCGCTGGCGGCCTGGGCCCTGTACGCGGTGCTGACCGGGCGCTGGGTGTGGGCGGGCGCGCTGGCGTCGCTGGCCGGGCTGACCCGGCCGGTGGGCGCGGCGGTCGTGGCGGCCGTGTGGCTCACCGCCGCGCTCACGCTGTGGCGCGAGCGGCGGGACGGGGGCCGGATCTCCTGGGCCTCCTGGATCTCCTGGCCGCGGCACCGGCGGATGCTGCTGGGCGCCCTGCTCGCGCCGCTGGGCTGGTTCGGCTATTTCCTGTGGGTCGGCGCGAAGGTGGGCAGCCCCACCGGCTATCTGGACGTCCAGGGCGGCTGGGGCAACGGCTTCGACGGCGGGGTGGCCTTCGCCTCCTTCATCGGCAAGCAGCTCACCGGACCCACGGTCCTCGCGGGCCTGGGGCTGCTGGCGGGCGTGGCGCTGGTGATCTGGCTGTACGTGCTGTGCGTACGGCAGCGCCAGCCGCTGCCGCTGCTGGTCTACGGCGGCCTGGTCCTGCTGCTGGCGCTGACCGCCAAGGGCTACTTCGGCTCCAAGCCCCGGCTGATGATGCCCGCCTTCCCGATCCTGCTGCCGCCGGCGGTGGGGCTGGCCCGGTGGCGCCCGTGGCGCGCCTGGCTGCTGCTCGGGGTGGTCGCGGCGGGCTCGGCGGTCTACGGCGCGTTCTGGCTGAACGGGTCGGGCCCTCCGTGACCGGTCCGGGTCCTTCCCGGAGGGTGCCGCACCCCCGGGTAACCGGAAGGTTTCCCTCCGTGAACTCCGTACGGAAAACACGGCGCGACGCCCGCGCGAATCAGGGATAAACTCCGCTCACGAAAAGGGAATAAGGCACCCGGCACGAGGCCTCGCACGGCTCTCCGGATAATCCGGGACCCGCTGAATTTCTCCCTTGAACCAAGGACCGAAGTCCTGTTTGAGACCTATTCCACATCACATCGTCATTACAAAGCTCACAGTTCGACCGAGTGCCTACATCACACGCGGTAACGTCGATTGAGTGCGTACCGATGACAAGCTCGACCAGATGGAGGAGCACCCGACCGACGACCGTGTCCGACCCCGTATGACCCGCACCCGCCTGTGGCTGCTGTGGGGAACGCTGGCGGTCTACGCGGCGATCGTGGTCGGCGTGCTGGCCACCACATGGCTGATCACGCTCGACTGGCAGGTGATGTTCTTCCGGCCGTACAAGCAGTGGCCACAGATCCACGCCTTCCTGGACTACTTCGTGGTCCTGGGCCAGCGCGGCCCGACGGCGGTGGCGGTGGCGGCCTGGCTGGGCTGGCGCTGCTGGCGGCAGAAGAACCTCCACCCACTGCTGGTGCTGGGCACCTCCCTGCTGCTGCTGAACGTCACCGTGGGTGCGGCCAAGATCGGCATGGGCCGCCTCGGCCCGCACTACGGCACCACCGTCGGAGCCAACGAGATGTGGCTCGGCGGCGACATATTTCCCTCCGGGCACACCGCGAACGCCGTGGTCACCTGGGGCGTGCTGGCCTATCTGGCCACCACCCCGCTGCGCCGCCGCACCCTCTCGGTGATCGCCGCCCTCGGCGCTCTCGGCGTGGGCATGACCACGGTCTACCTCGGTACGCACTGGGTCAGCGACGTCCTGCTGGGCTGGGCCGCCGGCCTCCTGGTCCTGCTCGCCCTGCCGTGGTTCGAGCCCGGCATGGCCTGGGTGGAGGGCCGCCTCATGGAGCTGTGGCTGCGGCTGCGCGCCGGCACCCTGCTGGCCCCGCTGCCCGCCGCCCCCACCGGCGTCCGCCCCGGCCTGTCCCCGCAGCGCACCGCCCCCGAGAAGGAGGTGCTGGTGCGCGAGACGGTGGGCGCCGGCACGGGCGGCCGCGGCGGTGCCACCCGCGCCCCGGAGGGCTGGCCGCACCACCCCTCCCGGCCGCACACGACCCGCTCGGAGCGCTCCCCGGTCACCCCGACCGGGAGCCGAAGACCGCCGCACGCGGACCGTACGCCGCGCAGCGCGCCGCTCGCGCCTACCCTGGGGCGCGGTCGCGGCGGGGCCAACTGAGGCCCTCCACCGACCCGCGGGGACCGGTACGCACAGCCTTTCCCCCGCGTACGACGGCCCCGGCCGCTCTTCTGGAGCGACCGGGGCCGTTTCTGTTGTCCGTCATGGGCGCGCCGGCGGGCCGTCAGCCCGGCCACACCTTCGTCACCGCGTCGTTCTGCACCTCGAAGTTGAGACGTCCGACGACGAACTCCATGGTGACGATGGTGCCCGGCGCCAGCGAGCGCACCGTGGTCCAGCCGCGCCCGCGGGCGTGCTCCTCGGCCTCGGACTGCGGCAGTCCGAGATAGCTCTCCAGGTCGTCCTCGGGTGTGTCGGGTGTGTTCGGTACGGGTGCCATGCCTGCCACCGTAGGCGCCCGCGCCGGAGGGCGGAAGGCCGGGGCCCCGCACACCGTGATCCGTCCGTGACCACCCATTGGTCACACTTCTGTCACAGAAAAGCACTCCGGGTTTGCGAGAACTCCCGTCACTCGTACGTGCCTTACGAGCCGGCGCGGGAGCGGCCGATAAAGGCGCCCAAATTCCTTCATGATCAAATTCCGCTACCACTTCCGGTAACTCGCGTCACAGGCGCGAAAATAGCCCCCAGCAGCACCGCATTCCACTTGAGCGGACCGCGCCGCGGAAAGTCCGGGAATTGGCCAACGGCACACATTCCGCACACATTTCCCGCACATGACGGCCCGCGGCCCGCCCCGCCGCCGGGCCGCAACGGCCGGTTTGGGCCCCAGCTCACGCGGTACCCGCCGTCCCGAGGACCCCGGCAGGGCCTCAGAGGACCTCAGAGGACCCCCATGGGAGACAACACGGCACACACACCCGGCAAAGACGACCATCAAGCGGCGGCCGACGGCCCCAGCCCGCTGGAGCTCCTGCGCGCGGCCCGATCCCAGCTCGCCGAGCTGACGGGGCTGCGCCCGGAGACCGTGTCCCGGTTCGAGCGGACCGAGGACGGCTGGGTCCTGGAGGCCGAGGTGCTGGAACTGGCCAGAGTGCCCGAGACGATGAGTCTCATGGCGCTGTACGAGGTGACCCTCGACGCCGAGGGCTCCCTGACCGGCTACCGGCGCGTCAGCCGCTACGAGCGTGCGAGGGGAAGACCACAGACATGACCGTTGTCCCGGCACAACAGACCGGGGGCGGGGGCGGCTCCAGCGGCTTGTACGACGTGCTGGAGCTGATCCTGGACCGCGGACTGGTGATCGACGCGTTCGTCCGCGTCTCGCTGGTCGGCATCGAGATCCTGAAGATCGACGTACGGGTCGTGGTGGCGAGCGTGGACACGTATCTGCGGTTCGCCGAGGCCTGCAACCGTCTCGACCTGGAAACCGGCGCCAACCGAAGCCCCGGACTCCCCGACGTGGTCGGCGAGATCACCGAGTCCGGCGCCCACGGCAAGTCCAAGGGCGCCCTGTCCGGCGCCGCGCAGAGCTTCGCCGACGCCATCGGCCAGGGGCGGGAGAAGGCCGAGGAGGAACAGGGCCGGCGCCGCACCACCAAGCGCTCCGCCTCCAGGACCAAGGAGGAGGGCGAGTGAGCACCTACGTCTACGGCATCGCGCGCGCCGACCACCCGGCGCCCGAGCAGGAACTCCTGGGCATCGGCAACCCGCCCCGCCCGGTGCGGATCGTGCGCGACAAGGAACTGTCCGCCGTCGTCAGCGACTGCCCCGAGAACCTGCGGCCCAAGCGCCGCGATCTGCTCGCCCATCAGCACGTACTGGCCGAGGCCGGCACCCAGGGCGCGGTGCTGCCGCTGCGCTTCGGCTCCCTCTCGGAGAACGACGAGGCGGTACGCGGCGTCCTCGCCGAGCACACCGAGCACTACAGGTCACAGCTGGACCAGCTCAACGGGCGGGTCGAGTACAACGTGAAGGCCGCCCACCGCGAAGAGGCCGTACTGCGCCAGGTCCTGACGGAGGAACCGGAGGTCAGGACGCTCAACGAGGCCAACCGGGCCTCCGGAGGCGGCGCCTACCAGGACCGGCTGCGGCTGGGCGAACTGGTGGCGAGCGCCATCCGGGCGCGCGAGGTACGCGACGCCAAGCTCGCCGAGGCCGCGCTCGCGCCGCTGGCCGAGCGCTCCTGCGCCGGGCCCGAGGGGTCCGGCTGGCTGCTGAACCTCTCCTTCCTGATGCGTCAGGAGTCGGTCCCGCGCTTCCTGGAGGCCGTCGATCAGTTCGCGGCCGCGCACGAGCACATGGAGCTGCTGGTCAACGGGCCGCTGCCGCCCTACAGCTTCGTCAGGCCGGTACGGGCCGAGGCCCGGCAGAGCTAGGCGGCCCGCGGATGGGCCTGATCAAGGAACTGCTGCTGCTCCCGGCCGCCCCGATCCGCGGCACCGGCTGGGTGCTGCGGCAGGTGCTGGCGGACGCGGAGCGCCGCTACTACGACCCGGCCGTCGTGCGCCGCGAACTGCGGGATCTGGCGCGGCAGCTGGACGAAGGACTGATCGCCGAGGCGGAGTTCGACCGGCGCGAGGACGAGCTCCTCGACCGCCTGGAGGCCGCCCAACGGTGGCAAGGACATGAAGGGAATCCACCGAGATGACGAACCGGCTGGCACTGACGCTGGCCGTCGCCGGCGGCTATCTGCTGGGCCGTACCAAGAAGGCCAAGCTCGCCATCGGCATCGGAGGCATGGTGCTCGGCAAGCGACTGCAGCTGAGCCCGCAGCGACTGGTCACCCTGGTGGGCGACCAGCTCAGGGACAACCCGCAGTTCGCCGAGTTGCGCGAGCAGCTGGGCGGCGAGCTGAAGGGAGTGGGACGGGCCGCGACCGACGCGTTCGTCACCCGGCGCATCGACGCTCTGGCCAGCAGCCTGGAGGAGCGCACCCTGGACGTGCGCGAGAGCTTGGACCCCCGTCCCGGGCGAGAGGGCACGCAGGCCGAGGGAGCCGAGGAATCCGAAGAAGACACCGAGCGCGACAAGCCCGCGGAGGACACCTACCGGGCGCGCGCCGGGGACGGGGACGAGGCGAAGGGGACCCGGAAGAAGGCCGCCGACGGCGGTCGCAAGCGCTCCCGTACGGACACCAAGGGCAGCGGCGGCGCGAAGAGCGCGGGCCGGTCCAAGAGCGCGGGCGGCGCCGCCCGCAAGACCGCGTCGGCGGCGAAGCGTACGGAAGCGGGCAAGGCGGCGGGCGCGGCGAAGAAGACCGCGACCCGGGCGGGCTCCCGGCGCACCGGGGGTGGCGAGGGTGACTGACACCGCGAAGGGCTCCCCCGTGGAGACCCTCAAGGAGAGCGTGGCCGGCAGCCCGGCCACCGACCGGCTCAAGGAGGCGGCGACCGCGTTCGCCTCCGCGCAGGCCCAGCGGCTGCTGGTCGCCACCGGGCGCCGCCTGGGCGAGGCCACCGCGCGCCTGGAGGACGTGGCGCAGGGCGGCGGCAAGGGCCTGGTGGGTCCCGTACTGAAGGACACCGTCAAGGGCGCGCTGAAGGACACCGTGCGCAACACCGCCAAGAAGACCGTCAAGGGCGTGTCCGGCAAGCTCACCGGTGGGCGCAAGGGCGGCGGCAAGGGCAGGTTCGTCACCATCGTCGAGGACATCGACGTGGGGGTGCCGGTGCGCGAGGCCTACGACCAGTGGACGCAGTTCCAGGAGTTCAGCGCCTTCGCCAAGGGCGTGCAGGGCGTGGAGTCCGCGGACGAGACCACGACCAACTGGCGGGCCAAGATCTGGTGGTCCACGCGCAGCTGGAAGGCCGACACCACCGAACAGATACCCGACCGGCGCATCGCCTGGACCTCGGAGGGCGCCAAGGGGACGGTCAAGGGCGTGGTCACCTTCCACGAGCTGGCCGACTCCCTCACCCGGGTCCTGCTGGTCCTGGAGTACCACCCCAAGGGCCTGTTCGAGAAGACCGGCAACATCTGGCGGGCGCAGGGCCGCAGGGCCCGTCTGGACCTCAAGCACTTCCGCCGGTTCGTGACGCTGCGCGGCGAGGCGAGCGGTGCCTGGCGCGGCGAGATCCACGACGGCGAGGTCGTCCGCGGCCACGCCGAAGCCGTGGAGGAAGAGGAGGAGGCCAGGGCGGCGCGCGAGGAGGAGCCGGAGGAGGAGTACGTAGAGGACACGGACACGGAAGACCCGGAATACACGGAAGACGCAGAAGAGACCGAAGACGCCGACGACTCCGGGGGCGACGTGGAGGGCGCCGAGGACGACTACGAGGACGAGGACGCCGAGGACGCCGAGGACGCCGACGACGAGCTGGAGGACGTCGAGGAGGACGAGTACGAGCCGGAGCCCGCCCGGTGACCTCCCCCTACTCCTCCGACAGCGGCGGCGGCGCCAACCTCGCCGACATCCTCGAACGCGTCCTGGACAAGGGCGTGGTGATCGCCGGTGACATCCGTGTCAACCTCCTCGACATCGAACTGCTCACCATCAAGCTGCGGCTGATCGTGGCCTCGGTCGAGCGCGCCGAGGAGATGGGCATCGACTGGTGGCGGGACGATCCCACGCTCTCCTCCGGCGCCCGCCGCCGCGAACTCGCCGAGGAGAACGCCCGGTTGCGCGAGCGGATCACCGCGCTGGAGCAGGGCAGCGACCAACAGCGGGCCCCGCTGGACGAACAGCGGGCCGGACGCCGAGAGGAGCTTCAGTGAGCACCGCACCACAACGAGCGCGCGGGCAGGGCAGGTTGCGCTATGTCTACGCCGTCACCCGGGCCGGGTTCCGGCCCCGGGAGGGACTGTCGGGGGTCGCGGGCGCGCCCGTGCACACCGTCACCGAGGACGGTCTGGCCGCGCTCGTCTCGCCCGTACCCGCGGCCGACTTCGAAGAGGAGGCGCTGCACGCCCACTTGGAGGATCTGGCGTGGCTGGAGCAGACCGCCCGCGCCCACAGGTCGGTGGTCGACACGGCCGCCGCTTCGGTGAGCCTGCTGCCGCTGCGGCTGGCCACGGTCTACCGCGACGAGCAGGGGGTGCGCCAGGCGCTCGCGGCCCGTACCGAGCACTTCGCCTGCGCCCTGGCCGCCGTGGACGGCCGCACCGAGTGGGGCGTCAAGGCGTATGCGGAGGACCGCGCGGAGGGGGCGGCGGATCCGGACAACTCCCCCATGGATTCGGCCACTTCGGCACCCGAGGCCGGTTCGGGGCGCGACTTCCTGCGGCGGCGGCTGGCCCGCCGCCAGGCGCGCGAGCGGGCCCAGCAGCACGCGGACGACCTCGCCCGTATGGCGCACGAGGCGCTGGACCGGTTCGCCGAGCGCAGCCGGCTGCACCGGCCGCAGGACGCGCGGCTGTCCGGGCTGCCGGGCCGCAATGTGCTCAACGGCGCCTACCTGGTCCCGCGCGAGGAGACCGGCGCGTTCACCGGCCTGGTCGGCGAGCTGGCGGACCGCTGCGCGGACGCGGGCGTACGGATCGAGCTGACCGGGCCGTGGGCCCCGTACTCCTTCACCCGGCCGCCCGAGCCGGTAGAGCCCGATCCGGCAGAGCCCGAAGGCGCGGAGCCCGAATGAGCATCGTCCCCCAGGACCCCCTCGCCGAGCGGCAGATCGCTCTGGTCGACCTGCTGGACCGGCTGCTGGCGGGCGGCGCGGTGATCGTGGGTGACATCACCCTGCGGATCGCCGAGGTGGATCTCGTACGGATCGACCTGCGCGCCCTGATCAGCTCGGTCGGCGAGGATGTCCCCTCCCCCTTCCAGGAGTTGACGCCATGAGCCGCCGCATCGAACTGGACCAGGACACCGTCGAGCGGGATCTGATGCGCCTGGTGCTGACCGTCGTGGAGCTGCTGCACCAGCTGATGGAGCGGCAGGCGCTGCGCCGCGTCGAGCAGGGCGATCTGAGCGGGGATCAGGAGGAGCGGATCGGGCTGACGCTGATGCTGCTGGAGCGCCGGATGGACGAGCTGTGCGCGCGCTACGGCATCGGCCCGGAGGAACTCAATCTGGATCTGGGCCCGTTGGGTCCGCTGCTGCCCCGGCAATAAGACTCCGCCGATGCCGGCCGCCGGGCGCCGCCCGGCGCAGGAGGCCGGTGACGCCCCCTCGCGCAACGACCATCACGGCGAGCATCATGTGCAGGGCCCGAGTACGTCGTGGACGAACGAGGTGGCGCTGATGGCTGCTCAAACCGCGGAGGCGAGCACCGGTCCGGTCAGGGTGCGCAAGCCCGGAGCGGTGCTGGTGGACTGGCTGACCACGACCGACCACAAGAAGATCGGCCATCTCTATCTGGTCACCGCGTTCGGGTTCTTCCTGATCGGCGGGCTGCTGGCGCTGCTGATGCGGGCCGAACTGGCCCGGCCCGGGCTCCAGATCATGACCAACGAGGAGTTCAACCAGGCGTTCACCATGCACGGCACGATCATGCTGCTGCTGTTCGCCACCCCGGCCTTCGCCGGTTTCGCCAACGAGATCATGCCGTTGCAGATCGGCTCGCCCGATGTCGCCTTCCCCCGGCTGAACATGCTCTCGTACTGGCTGTTCCTCTTCGGCGGGCTGATCGTGGTGGGGAGTCTGCTGACCCCGACCGGCGGCGCGGCCTTCGGGTGGACGGCGTATGCGCCGCTCAGCTCCATGGTCCGCTCCCCCGGCATCGGCGCCGATATGTGGATCATGGGTCTGGCGCTGTCCGGCTTCGGCACGATCCTGGGCTCGGTGAACTTCCTGACCACCATCATCGGCATGCGGGCGCCGGGGATGACGATGTTCCGGATGCCGGTGTTCACCTGGAACGTACTGTTCACCTCGATCCTCGTGCTGATCGCGTTTCCGGTGCTGGCGGCCTCGCTGCTCGTGCTGGAGGCGGACCGGCGCTTCGGCTCCATGGTCTTCGAGGCCGAGTGGGGCGGGGCGCTGCTGTGGCAGCATCTGTTCTGGTTCTTCGGGCATCCCGAGGTCTACATCATCGCGCTGCCGTTCTTCGGCATCGTCACCGAGATCATCCCGGTCTTCTCGCGCAAACCGATCTTCGGCTATGTGATGCTGGTCGGCGCGACCATGGCGATCACCGGTCTGTCGGTGGTGGTCTGGGCGCACCACATGTTCGCCACCGGCGCGGTGCTGCTGCCGTTCTTCTCCTTCATGTCATTCCTGATCGCCGTGCCGACCGGGGTGAAGTTCTTCAACTGGATCGGCACGATGTGGCGCGGCTCGCTGTCCTTCGAGACGCCGATGCTGTGGGCCGTGGGCTTCTTGGTGAGCTTCCTGTTCGGCGGTCTGACCGGCGTCATCCTGGCCTCGCCGCCACTGGACTTCCATGTCACCGACTCCTACTTCGTGGTGGCCCACTTCCACTACGTCGTCTTCGGGACGGTCGTCTTCGCGATGTTCGCCGGATTCTATTTCTGGTGGCCGAAGTTCACCGGGAAAATGCTCGACGAGAGGCTCGGGAAAATTCACTTCTGGACGCTGTTCATCGGCTTCCACACCACCTTCCTCGTACAGCACTGGCTGGGTGTGGAAGGCATGCCGCGGCGCATCGCCGACTATTTGGCGGCCGACGGCTTCTCCGCGCTGAACACCGTGTCCTCCATCGGCGCTTTCCTGCTCGGCCTTTCCACGCTGCCGTTCCTCTACAACGTCTGGAAGACGACGAAGTACGCCAGGAAGGTGGAGGTCGACGACCCCTGGGGATTCGGCCGTTCCCTGGAGTGGGCGACCTCCTGCCCGCCGCCGCGGCACAACTTCACCACCATGCCCAAGATCCGCTCGGAGTCGCCCGCCTTCGACCTGCACCATCCGGAGGTGGCGTCGCTGGACAAGGCCGCGCACGGCACCGACCCCCAGGAGCGCGAGGGACTCGGCCACCCGCCCGGCGAGGCGCCCGGCGAGGTCGGCGGCCCGCCCGGATCTAGCCCAGGGCCCGGGACAGCCGGTCCCTGATCTCCCGTACCTCCTCGATGAGTTCGGCCGGCTCCTGCACCTCGAAGTCGAAGCCCATCAGCACGATGTGGATGACCAGGACCTCCAGGCTGTGGGCGCCGGTGCGCAGCAGGCAGCGCCGCTCGTCGACGGCCTCGATCACACCGTCGGTGGGGGTGATGCGCTCGGCCGCCTCTTCGGCGGAGGCGTGCAGCAGGACGGTGGCCCGCTGCGCGTACACCGCCGTGGACACGCCCTGTGAGACGTAGGCGGCCAGGTCCTCGGCGGGCGGGGTACGGGGCGCGAAGCGCGGGCCGTGCGGGGGCGTGGGGGTGATCCGGTCGGCGCGGAAGGTACGCCAGTCCGCCCGGTCCAGGTCCCAGGCCACCAGGTACCAGCGGCGCTGGGCGCAGACCAGGCGGTGCGGCTCCACGGTGCGGCGGGATGCAGTGCCGTCGTGGGCGGCGTAGGTGAAGCGCAGCCGCTCGCTGTCGCGGCAGGCGTGCGCGAGGTCGGTCAGCGTCGCGGCGTCCACCCGCGGGCCGCCGGAGCGTCCCAGCATGGGGACGGTGAAGGAGTTCAGGGCGCTGACCCGGCGCTGGAGACGGCCCGGCAGGACCTGTTCCAGCTTGGCCAGGGCGCGTACCGAGGTCTCCTCGATGCCCTCGACGCCGCCGGCCGCGGCGGTGCGCAGACCGACCGCGACGGCCACCGCCTCCTCGTCGTCCAGCAGGAGCGGCGGGAGTTCGGCGCCCGCGCCCAGTTGGTAGCCCCCGGCGGTGCCGGGGGCCGAGTGGACGGGATAGCCCAGCTCACGCAGGCGGTCGATGTCGCGGCGGACGGTGCGCGGGGTGACGCCGAGCCGTTCGGCGAGGCCCGCGCCCGACCACTCGCGGTGCGCCTGCAGCAGCGAGAGCAGGCGCAGAAGTCGTGCCGAGGTCTCCAACATGCTCGTGAGCATGCCAGCCCTTGAGGACAGCTGCTGTCCTCGGGCGGATCATCGCGGGCGCGGCTACCAGCGGTACCAGCGCCCGCGGGAACCTCCCGGTCCCGCCGTACGGAAGACGAAGCCCAGCAGCCATACGACGAGTACCGCGATCGCGATCCACCACAGCGCCTTGAGCGCGAAGCCCGCACCGAAGAGGATCAGCGCGAGCAGGAGTACCAAAAGGACAGGAACCATGTGTTCGCACCTCCTCGGACGCGAGTTCCCCTCACGTGCGATCCCATGCCCGCAGTGTGCGTTCTACGCCGGTTGACGGAGCGCGGTCATCAGCCATTCATGGGCGGTGCCCATCGTCGTGAAGCCGCCCTGCACCACCTCGTCGACATGCTGCCAGTAGCGGGCCACCCGGGGGTCCTCGGTCAGCGCGGTCCGCTGGCGCAGCCGGTCGCGGAAACCGGGGGTGTCCCGTGCGCCCTCGGATCCGGCGTGGGCGGCCACGAAGGCGTCCAGCTCGTCGCCGGGCGCCGGGTCCCGCCCGCGGTCGATGGCCGTGACGGCGAGCTCGTAGGCCTGGCCCAGGCCCTGGTAGAGCGCTTCGGGATCGCCCGAGCAGACGGGGGACTTGGCGGCGCGGTGGCGCCGGAGCAGGTCGGCGGAGATGCTGTGGACGTCCCCCGCCAGGGCGTACAGCCGCGCGTAGGCGACCACTTGGGCGGGCGAGGGGTCGCCCGGCGGATCGGGCACGGCGGCGTCGACGACGGTGGCCAGCAGCGGGCGGCTCAGCCCGGGCGGCAGGATGCGCCGCCAGAAGCGCACGAGCGCGTCGTTGTCCGGGGGCTGCGGCGCGCTGCCCAACAGGCGCAGCAGGGCGGGCCGTTCGGGCTCCGGCGCCTGCGTCAGCGCGCGCAGCGACGCCTCGCGCCAGCGCAGCGCGGCCAGCTGGCCGCCGACCTCCGCGAGCTGCGCGGCCAGCGCGGCCTCCAGCGGGGCGGCGTCCGCAGACGCGGCCGCCTCCGGCTCGGGCAGGGCTGCCGAGACCGCGGGCAGGGGCAGGCCGAAGGCGCGCAGATCGCGGATGCGCTGCAGCCGGTCCAGGGCGTGCGGCGCGTAACGGCGGTGTCCGCCGCCGCTGCGCCCGGCGTCCGGCAGCAGCCCCTCGTCGGTGTAGAAGCGCACGGTCTTGACGGAGACCCGGCCGCGCCGGGCCAGCTCCCCGATGCTCAGCAGTTCCTCGCCCGACGGGCCGTGGCCCGCTGCTCTCTCCCCGGCTCTCATGGCACCCCTCCCCCTGTCGGTGCCCTCAGCCTACGGAAACGGGTCCGCGGCGATCACGCGTGGTGCCCGTCGGCTCCGTCCGGCCCCGTCACCCGTACCGCCAGGTCGTTGTCGAGGGTGTAGTACGGGCCGGCCGTCAGCCGCGTCGCGGGGGAGCGTACGGGCTGCGCGGGGTAGGCGAAGACCTGCTCCTTGTCCGCGACGTCGTCCAGGAGGCGGGCGATACGGACCGGCTCGGCGCCCTCGCAGGCCCGCAGCCACAGGTCCCACGGCTCCGTGCCGCCCTCCCAGCGCTCCGCCAGCGGCTCGTAGGGCAGGGTGAAGCTGAAGCGGTGGCCCTCGCCGGACAGCGGGACGGTCACGGGCCGGTCGGGGGCGCGGCGCGGGCGGGCCTCGGCGACGGCGCCGGGGGCCAGGGCCGCGCCGTAGAGGCGGCCGCCGACGGTCATCTCCTGCGCACCGACCTGGACGTCACCGGCCTCGGCGTGCGGTCCGCGCAGCCAGCTGCGCAGCGCGAGCAGGCCGGCCTTGGTGGCGTAGGGGATGCGCACACCCAGGCGGCCGATCCCGGCCAGCGGGCGGCGGTCCACCAGGGACCGCAGGTCGTTGCGGCCGGGCAGCAGGCGCTGCGGTTCGCGGCCCTCGCACAGGTCGGCGTAGGCGTTCCAGCGGCCCTCGGCCAGCGCGACGGTGCTGGGCAGTACGGCGCGCAGCCGCCCCGAGCCGTTGGGCCCCAGCGGCAGCCGCACCTCGTCGGCCTCCGCCGCCTCGCCCTCGCCGCGGCGCAGCCGCAGCACCAGCGCCGCGCTCCAGGAGGTCCGGGTGCCGGCCGGCACGGTGACGTCGAAGGTCAGCCCGCCCGCGGAGTCGGCGATGCAGTCGGCGCGCAGGCCGGCGGCGGCCTCGCAGGCGGGCTCGGCCCCGGGGCCGTGCGCGGGCAGCTGTGTGGAGGCGTTCATGCCCTCCGCCTCCAGACGTGGTCAACCAGGAATGAGATGTGCATCGGTGCCCGTGTCCCGTCCCCTATATGCCGTGGAATCCCCGCGTTCGAGCGTGCTCGTCCGCCTACTGAACGGTTAGACCGGAAGAAGGGTTTCCGGGTTGGGTTCTATGGCCAATTTGTGCCGAAAGATTTAGAAGATCGGTAGCAAAGATCGGGAACCCCGGCTTCCCCTTCGGCGTTCGGCCCCGAAGGTCACCGGGGCACGAGCCGTCGCACGGGCCGTCGCGTGGCCGCCACACGGACCGTCACGGCCGGTAGGCGAGCTGCGGCACGGTGAAGCAGTTCCGCCCCATGTCACCGCCCTGGCCGACCCAGCCGCCCCTGCCGCCGCGCGCCGCATCCTGCCAGCGCGCCACCGACAGACAGGTCCGCCGGGTCCTGGGCGGGGCGCTCTGCGGCACGTACGAGGTGGGCAGGAGGAGGCCGTCCGCGGTGTAGGGCCCGGGCCGCCGCAGGAACCTCTCCACGCACGGGCGGGTCAGGCCGCCGCCGCAGGAGCGGGCCGCGTCGGTGAACCACATCGCCGCGGCCCAGCCCTCCAGCTGCCACTGGGACAGCTGCCCGTCCTTCACCTTCGTATGCCGGGCCATCGCGTCCCGGAAGCGGGCGACGGCGGCGTGCGAGGTGTCGTCGTAGTTGCGGCTGTAGCCGGTCGCCCACAGGGAGTTGCGGCAGCCGGGCGCGTTCTTGTAGTCCTCGGGGACGGTGTCCGACCAGTTCTGCACGTTGGTGACCTTGGCGGTCGGTTTCATGCCGGCCGCGTCCATCGCCTCGCACAGCTGGGAGTTCCCGCGGGTGTCCATCGCGTCGAAGACCAGGTCGGCGCCGCGGGCCCGCAGGTCGGCGGCGACCGCCTGGAAGTTGGGCAGCGCGAAGTCGACCTGCTCGGTGACGACGTCGTAGCCCTCCTCCTCCAGGCCGCGCACCACCAGGCGGGCGTAGGCGGCGGAGGCGGACTGGTTGTAGGAGACGACCGCCGCGGTACGGGCCCGGTGCTCGCGCTTGAAGTAGCGGTAGACCTCCGTACCGCCGTACAGCTGCCCGCCCCAGCCCGGCTTGCCGCCCTTGCGCGGCGCCTGGCTGCCGTAGATCCCGTACAGATGCGGATAGGTCTCATAGGCGGCGCCGATCGGCTGGCCGCCGATGTCGGGGACGCCCGCTGCGCTGACCCGGGGCGCGCCCGCGTAGTCCAGGGCGGTGGTGGCGACCAGCGCGAAGACCTTCCGCTCGGCCACCAGCTTCTGCACGCACTCGTTGTTGCCCACGCCGCTGCCGCCGTCGTCGCAGGTGACCACCTCGATACGGCGGCCGTCGAGGCCGCCCGCCGCGTTCAGCGCCGCGAAGTAGGCCCGCGCGCCGTCGCGCGGGCCGGTGAACGCCTCGCCGCCGACCGGGCTCGTGGCACTGGTGATGATGCCGACTGTGACCGGCTCGGCGGCCTGCGTCCCGGCGCCCGGGGTGCCCCGGCCCTCGAACGCGCTCTCCGGCAGCCGGCTTCCGCACGCCGCGCTCACGCCCGCGGCGAGCAGCAGCGCCACCGCGGCGGTGAGGGCGCGGCGCAGCGGGGAGGGACCCGGCACCTCAGCAGCCCGGTGCCTTGAGGGCGTTCCCGCTCATGCCCACCAGCGCGCACAGCGTCTTGAGCGAGACCTTCCACACCTTGTCCTGATAGACGGAGACGCCCTTGGAGTTCGGCAGGACGGGGGCGTTGTTCAGGCTGAGGGTGTAGGTCACATCGGCCTCGGACGCGGAGGTGAAGTCCACCCGGGTCACCTTCGCGGAGGTCTGCCGGCCCCGCTCGTCCCCGTTGAACGCCTCCAGCAGCAGCCCCAGCTGATCGCCGTTCTCCAGGTACTTCGCCTTCTGGGCGTTGGACAGCTTCGGATCGAAGAACTTTCGCCAGTTCTCCTTGATCTGCCGCTCGGCCGCCCGCGGGTCGTACGGGCCGTTGGGCGCGGGCCGCGTGGAGTCGTCCGGCGAGGTCGGAACGCTCGGCGTGCCCGTGGCACCCGGCCGGCTCGCCGCCGGGGGCGGCGGCTGGCCGTCGTCGTTGTCGTCCGCGCAGCTCGCCGCGACCGTCGCCACGAGCACCGCCGCTGCCACCGCCGCCGGAGCCCGGCGTACGCCGCCCCCTGGGGCCATCTTCCTCACCGCCGCCTGTAGTTGGAGCCTGTGAATGGGATCCGATGGATCAGGCCCGCGGCTGCACGAGCCTTCAGAGGTGCTGTCCCACAGGGCATAGTGCAGCTATTCGCCGAAAGCCGCGAGGGGGTCCGATGCGCAGTGCTCGGTTGCGGTCCGGGGCACGGCTGGTGCAGTGGGCGGGCTGGGCGGCCCTGGCGGGCGGAGCCGTACTGTGCGCGATCGGCTGGTACGGCGTCTCCGGCGAGCGCTTCGCCGAGCGCCAGATCCCCTTCCTGGCCTCCTGCACCATCCCCGGAGCCGCGCTGATCGTGGCGGGAGCGGTGCTGGTGGCGCGCGGTGGCCAGGGGCTCGCTGCGGCGCGCGTGGCCGAGCTGTACGGCCTGCTCGTCACCCACGACGGCGAGGAGCCCGCGGGCGGCGCCGCTCCCCGGCGAGGCGGCGAGGAGGCGGCCGCGGGACCGCCGGGCGCGCTGCTGGCCGTCCCCGGCGGCAGTCTGCTGCACCGCCCCGACTGCCCGCTGGTCGCCGGAAAACCGGCCGCCGCACCCGCCACTTCCGGCCAACTCTCCGACAGTGGCGCCCCATTGACGCCCTGTCCGGTGTGCGAACCGTCGGCGGGGTCCTGACGGTGGACTCCCTCTCGTACGAACTCACCCTGGCGGGGCTGGCGGTGGGCAGCGCCGCCGCGCTCACCGGCATCGGACTGATCGTCACCTACCGCGCCACCGGCGTGCTCAACCTCGCCCACGGTGCCATCGCGATGGTGTGCGCCTACGCGCTGCGGCAGTTCACCGTCGAGTGGGGCTGGCCGCTGTGGCTCGCCGCCACCGTCACCCTGCTCGTCGTCGCGCCCGGCCTCGGCGTCGTCCTGGACCACGCCGTCTTCCGCCCGCTGTCGGCGCTGGGCAGCGACCCGGCCCGCACCCTGGTCGCCTCGCTCGGCGTCTTCGTCCTGCTGGTCGGCGGGGCGGGGCTGCTGTGGGGGCCGGGCGCGCGCGCCGACGTACCCGCGCTGCTGCCCGCCGACCCCTGGGTCCAGCTGGGCAGCGCCCTCGCGCTGGCCCTGGGGGTCGCGGCCGTCACCCGCTTCAGCCGCTTCGGGCGAGAACTGCGCGCGGTGGTCGACAACCGCCGCCTCGCCGTCCTCAGCGGCATCGACGCCGACGGGGTGGCCGCGGCGGGCTGGGCCTTCGGCGCCTTCACCGCCGGACTGACCGGCGTGCTGCTGGCGCCCCTGCTGCGGCTGGACCCCTACGGCCTGCCCCTGCTGGTGATGGAGGTGATGGCGGTGGCGGTCGCGGCCGGGCTGCGCAGCCTGCCGGTGGCCGTCGGCGTGGCGCTGGCGGTGGGCGTCGCCCAGAGCCAGCTCACCCGTCTGCACCCGCGCGGCAGCCTCGAACCGCTCCTGCAGGCCGTCGGCGCCAACCTCTTCGTCGTCGCGCTGCTGGTCGCGGCGCTGCTGCTGCCCCGGCTGCGCACAACGGGCCAGGACGCAGGTACGCCCACCGCGCCGCGCTCCGCCGGGCCCTCCGTGCTGTCCCGCCCGGCCGGCCTGCCCGACCGCGACGGGCGCGCGTGGCTGGTGTGCGGCATCCTCTTCCTGCTCCCGCTGGGCCTGGCGGGCAACGATCTGCACACCGCCGTCCAGGTGCCCGCCCTCGGCGTCATTGTGCTCTCACTGGTCGTCGTCACGGGCCGCGGCGGCCAGATCTCGCTCGGCCAGGCCGCCTACGCCGGGCTCGGCGCGCTGTTCACCGCGCTGCTGGCGGCAGGGCGCTTCCCCGGCCTGCCGCCCGTCCCCGAGCTGCCCGCCCTCTTCCTGGCCACCCTCCTCGTCGCCCCGCTGGGCCTGCTCACCGGCTGGCCCGCGATCCGCCGGCACGGCCTGGCGCTCGCGCTGGCGACGCTGGCGATCGGGGTCGCGGTCAGCCGTTTCGTGTTCGCCCAGCCGTACGCGAGTGCCGGTCTCCCGCTGGGCCGCCCGGCCGGTCTCGGCTCCGACCGTATCTACTACGCCTTCGAACTCGCCCTGCTCACCGCCGCGTTGCTGTGCGTGGCCGCGCTGCGCCGGGGGCGTACCGGGCGGGCGCTGGCGGCGATGCGGGACCACGAGCCGGGCGCGGCGGCGGCCGGTGTGCCCCTCGCCACCCTCAAGATCAAGGCGTTTGTGGCGGGCGCCGCGCTGGCGGCGCTGGGCGGCGGCATGCTCGGCATGGGCCTGCGGACCTTCGACGCGGCCTCCTACGACCCGGTCCGCGGCCTGCTGTGGTTCGCCGCCGTCATCGTCCTGGGCGCGGACAGCCTGCTGGGGGCGCTGGTGGCCGCCGCTCTCCTGGTGGGCCTGGACTCCGGCGCCCGGGGCGGCGCGGCGGCGGCCGTCATCGGGATTCTCGCGGTGCTCTCCGGGCGGCTGCCCCTGGGCCCGTACGCGGCCCTGCGCGCCGCCCTCACCCGCCTGCTGACCGCCCCCGCCCCCCGCCTCACCCCGCTCGGCACCCGCCTGCGCGCCCGCCTGGCCCACCAGCTGCCCGACGACCGCCCCTCCCGCCGCCGCTTGCGCCCGCCGCGCACCCCCGCGCCCGCCACCACCGGCCCCGACCCCCGTTCCGGCCATGACCCGCCGGCCACCTCCCGTACGGGGCCGCCCCACCACCCCCGCATCCGCGTCCACGCCCGCCCCCGTCCCCCGCACCGGGCCCCCGCACCGCCCGCCCGGCCCAGCGGCCGCCTGACGGCACGTCAACTCCGGGCCTGCTACGACGGTTTCACCGCACTCGACGGCGTGGACCTCTGCGTGGCACCGGGCCGGATCACCGCTCTCATCGGCCCCAACGGCGCGGGCAAGAGCACCCTGTTCCACTGCCTGTGCGGCACCCTGCGCCCCACCGGCGGCCGGGTGCTGCTGGACGGCTGCGACATCACCCGGCGTCCCGCGCACGCCCGCGCCCGCCTCGGAGTGGCCCGCACCTTCCAGCAGCTGGCGGTCTTCGAGGGGATGAGCGTGCTGGACAACGTCCGTGTCGGGGCCGAGCAGAGCGGCGGCGCCGACCCGTCGGCGGCCACCGAGCGGGCGCTGCGGCTGCTCGCGCTCGACGGCCCGCTGCGCGACGCCCCGGCCGCCGGGCTGGACACCGCCACCCTGCGCCGCGTCGAACTGGCCCGCGCGCTGGCCGCCCGCCCGCGCACCCTGCTCCTGGACGAACCGGCGGCCGGCCTGGACAGCGCCGAAGTCGGCGCGCTGGCAGCGGTGTTGCGCGCGCTGGCCGCCGACGGCACGGCGCTGCTGATCGTCGAGCACGACCTGGACCTGGTCGCGGGCCTGGCCCACACGGCGTACGCGATGGAGGCGGGCCGGATCGTCACCCGCGGCCCGGCCGCCCGCGTCCTGGCGGAGGCCGTCACATGAGCACCCCAGGCCGCACTCCCCTCGCGCGGACCGCGCCATGAGCGTCGAGATCGAGCTGTGCGCGGCCCGCGTGCGCTACGGCCCCCTGGAGGCCCTGCACGCCGTCGACCTGCCCGTACCCGCCGCCCGCCTCACCGTCCTGGTGGGCCGCAACGGCTCGGGGCGCACCACCGCGCTGCGCGCCCTGGCCGGCACCGTCCCGCTCGCCGCGGGCCGCGTCCTGTGGCGCGGCCGGGACGTCACCGGTGTCCCGGCCCACGCCCGGGCCCGCCGCGGGCTGACCTTCGTCCCCGACCGGGAGGCGGTCTTCGGCTCCCTCACGGTCGCCGAGAACCTCGAACTGTCCTCGCCCGATGGCGAGTTCGCCGCCGCGCTGACCGCCTATCCCCCGTTGCGCGCACTGCTCGCCCGGCGCGCCAGCACCCTGTCCGGCGGCGAGCAGCGCATGCTGGCCGTGGCCCGCGCGCTGCTCTCCCCCGCCCGCCTGCTGCTCCTGGACGAGCCGACCCAGGGCATGTCACCGGCCATGTCGACGCGCACCCATGAACTCCTGGGCGCGACAACCCAGTTGCTGCCGAAAGGCACCCCGCCCGGCCCCCGTACCGTCGTCGTCGCCGAGCAGTCGCTCCCGCCGTCCCTGTGCCGCGCCGCCACGGTCGTGCACGAACTGCGGCGCGGCACCCTCGCCTTCAGCGGCGAACCGGGCGAGCGGAGAGCGACCGGCGGCAGGGGCGGGGCTCACGGCCCGCTGTGACCCCGCCGCGGCGGTCCCTACGGGATCGCCAGCATCGTCCCGATGTTGAGCCGCTCGGGATGCGACCCGATCATGTAGCGGTTGGCGCGGTACAGCGCCTGCCACCCGCCCCGCACCTGGTACTTGCGGGCGATGGAGACCAGCGTCTCGCCGCCGCGTACGACGTGCACCCGGCCGTCCAGCCGGTAGCGCTTGGAGCAGTCGGGCCAGGCCGACCAGCCCTGGTCGCCCAGGACCCGCTCGGCGATGTCGATCTGCTGGGCGCGGGTGGCCAGGTCGGCGCGCGGCGCGTGGTCCAGCCCGCCGTGCTCCCGCCACGTCGACTGCCAGAACTGCAGCCCGCCGTAGTAGTCGTTGCCGGTGTTGGCCCGCCAGTCGCCGCTGCTCTCGCACTCGGCCAGACAACTCCACGGCCACTGTGCCGCTGCGCAGCTGTACGGCCCGAAGGGGCCAGGGGCGGGTCCGCCGCCACCGGCGTGGGCGGCGCCGGGCGCTCCCAGCACCAGGGCGGTGGCGAGGGCGACGAGTGCCCCGGTGACCCTCCTGCCGAAGGCCCGTACCCCCAGAGCGTGTGTGACGGCGGTTCTGGCGACGTTGGCGCGTCCACGCGCCGGAGTGTTGTCAGACATCGCGGGCCACGCTAGGCAGCGGCGCTCCCCGGGCCCGCGCCGCCGCGCCCTGAGCCGGTGGCGCCCCACCCGGTCGGGGTACCTCCGCCGAGTGGGGCGCCGGGCTCGGGGCCCTCGGCCGGATTCCCGCCCGCCTCGCGACGGCGGCGCGGCCGGCCGGTCAGACGCGCAGCCGCTGCCCGGGAACGATCAGGTTCGGATCGCCGCCCACCACGCTCCTGTTGGCGGCGTACAGCTGACGCCAGCCGACGTTGTGGGCCGCGGCGATCCGGCTGAGGGTGTCGCCCTGGCGGACCGTGTACGTGCCGCCGGTGCCCCGCCGCTGCTGGCCGCGGTCGGCGTGCCCGGTGATCCGCGGGGTCCGGTCCTGGCGCACCCGGGGCGCCGCGTAGGACTTCGACGGCTTGTAGGACTTGTGCGCCTTGGGCGCGGAGGGAGCACTGCCGTACGCCCCGGCCCGCACCGAGCACGTGGGCCAGGCGCCCCACCCCTGCGAGGCCTGCACCCTGGTCGCCACGGCGATCTGCTGGCTGCGGCTGGCCAGGTCGGCGCGCGGCGCGTAGGCGCCGCCGCCGTGCCCGCGCCAGGTGCTGGGGGTGAACTGGAGGCCGCCGTAGAAGCCGTTGCCGGTGTTGATGTGCCAGTTTCCGCCGCTCTCGCATCGGGCGATGCGGTCCCAGACCCCGCCGTCCGCCGCCTGCGCCGGCTGGGCGGTGGCGGCCAGCAGCGCGAGCGGAGCGATCAGTGCCGCTCCTGCCGGCGCCGCGATGTCACGACGTATGACGCCCTTCGAAAAAGGCATGAAATCCCTCTCGCCGGACCCGGGTCTCCCCCGGACGCCGCGTCCCCCCTGGCGCCTTGCGCGCCCTGGTTCCGCGTCGCCCCGCCCGCCGCGAGCGGTGCTGTGGTGCTGGTGCCGCACCCGGATCCACTGGGATCCCGGTGCGGACGGCGGGCGTCCCGGGCGGTGCTCGATGCACACGGCCGGAGAATGTATGGAGGTTTACGCCCCGTCATCAACCACATCGCCGTCGTTCCAGGCCAGTTGGGCGTTACTCAAGGTATCGCCCTTTTTCGGCCACCCACTTGATTCCCTGATTTCGGCATTTATGCCCCCGACGGCGAATCGATCTGTGACCCACCTCACCGCATCAACTTCCGTGCGCGGCACATCAGTTGTCATGGAGTGAGCGATTCCGCTCCCCATCTCACCCTGCGCGCCGGTTGGTTCGATTGCGCTCCTACCCGCGCGTGACTCCTGCCACAGATCGCCCGTTGTCTTCATATGAGCCGGGAAACACCCGGTGGCCGCGCACAGATCGAGGAGCCACCCGTGCCGCGCATGCTCGACGTCAGTAACGACGTTCGCGCCGAGATCGGCGACGAAGAGGCGGACCGCCTGCTGGCCGGTGACAACGCCCCCGGCCATTACGACTGCACTTCCTGCCGCACCCCGGGCGACAGCGAACAGGAGCGCACCAGCACCGTCCTGTTCGTGGGCGAGGAGACCGCGGTGCTCGCCTTCGCCCACGCCACCTGCATCCCCTCGCAGGTCGTGCCGGTCTCCGAGGAACAGCTCCAGGGGGCCGTACGCTCCATCACCGGCGAGGACGACACCGCCGCCCTCGCCCCGCAGGGCGGCGACCCCCGCCAGGCCACCCTGGGCGTGACCTGCGGGCTGGTCCTGGTCGAGGGCGAGCTGCGCCCGGCCCTGGTCGTCGAACCGGGCGGCCCCATCGCCCGCCCCGGCTCGCTCGGCCCCGGCGACGACTTCCTCCCGATGCTCATCGAGCAGGGCTTCCTGCCGGTGACGGACATGACCTCGCTGCCCTCGGCGAACGCCGGCTGGTCGGTCCTGCTGGCCATGGGCCGGCTGCACGCCGTCCTCCAGCCCGGCACCGGCGGCGGCCCGCAGACCTCCTGGTGGCAGGCCCACCAGCCGCTGCCGGTCTCCGACGGCTGGCGCGCCGCGGCCGTCAAATCGCAGACGGTGCTGGTGTACGCCGCCCCGGCGGGCTCCATCGGGCGCCAGCCGCGCGAGGATCTGATGCGCCAGGCGCTGGAGAAGGCCGCGGCCCAGGGCTCGCTGGTCGCCGCCGCGATGCCGCTCGCCGGCACCTGAGCGGATCGACGGTCCGCGTCATGTCCCCGGCCGCGCACCCGGCGCGCTCAGCCCTATCTCCGGTGGGCCCGCATCCCGCGGGCCACGGGGTCGTTGGCTCAGACGTGCACTCATACGACCCGACCTCCCGTATCCCGTACCCCCACTCGATCCCCGGCATGCGCCCGTCGCACGACATGACGGCCGCCGCGCACACCGCGGACCGCGCTTCGGCCACGCCGATCTACGACGCGCTGTACGCCGAGTACCGCCGCTCCTTCCGCGCACTGCCCGGGGACCACACGGGCGAGGAGGAGCTGAGCCTGGACGCCATGCGCCGTATCTGGGGCCGTACGACCGCCCCGGCCGGCCACTGGGAGCCCATGGCCCGCGGTCCGCAGCACACCACCCACTACCAGACGCGCGGCCACTTCCCGGCGGCCCTGCCCCCGAGCCCGCGAGACATGCGTCCGCACGGACGCTGACCGTGCCTGCGCGCGGACGCTGAAAGACAAAGCGGGGCCGGTGGTTCACCCACCGGCCCCGCTCCGCTGCGTCTGGCGAGCGCTTACCGCTTCTCGTTACTTCTTCTTGCTGCGCTTCTCGCGCACCCGCACCGAAATGTGGATCGGCGTCCCGTCGAACCCGAACTCCTCGCGCAGCCGGCGCTCGACGAAGCGGCGGTAGCCGGCCTCCAGGAAGCCCGAGGCGAAGAGCACGAAGCGCGGCGGCTTGGTGCCCGCCTGGGTGCCGAAGAGGATGCGCGGCTGCTTGCCACCGCGGATCGGGTGCGGGTGCGAGGCGACGATCTCACCGAGGAAGGCGTTCAGCCGCCCGGTGGGCACGCGGGTCTCCCACCCGGCCAGCGCCGTCTCGATGGCCGGCACCAGCTTCTCCATGTGGCGGCCGGTACGCGCGGAGACGTTGACCCGCATCGCCCACGGGATCTGCACCAGGTCGCGCTCGATCTCCCGCTCCAGGTAGAAGCGGCGCTCCTCGTCCAGCTGGTCCCACTTGTTGTACGCGATGACCAGCGCGCGGCCCGCCTCGACGGCCATCGTGATGATCCGCTGGTCCTGCACGCTGATCGACTCGCTCGCGTCGATCAGGACGACCGCGACCTCGGCCTTCTCCACGGCCGCCGCGGTGCGCAGCGAGGCGTAGTAGTCGGCGCCCTGCTGGAGGTGGACGCGCTTGCGGATGCCCGCGGTGTCCACGAACTTCCAGGTCTTGCCGCCCAGTTCGATCAGCTCGTCGACCGGGTCGCGGGTGGTGCCCGCCAGCTCGTTGACGACCACCCGCTCCTCGCCGGCGACCTTGTTCAGCAGCGAGGACTTGCCGACGTTGGGGCGGCCGATCAGGGCGATGCGGCGCGGGCCGCCGACAGCGGCGCCGAAGGTCTGCTCCGGCGCCTCGGGCAGCGCGTCCAGCGCGGCGTCCAGCAGGTCGCCCGTACCGCGGCCGTGCAGCGCGGAGACGGGGTAGGGCTCGCCCAGGCCCAGCGACCACAGGTAGGCGGCGTCCGCCTCGCCCGAGGGGCCGTCGACCTTGTTGGCGGCCAGCACGACCGGCTTGCCGGAGCGGCGCAGCAGCTTGACCACGGCCTCATCGGTGTCGGTCGCGCCGACCTTGGCGTCCACGACGAAGACCACCGCGTCGGCGGCCTCGATCGCGAACTCGGCCTGCATGGCCACGGACGCGTCGATGCCGAGCACGTCCTGCTCCCAGCCGCCGGTGTCCACCACCTTGAAGCGGCGGCCGTTCCACTCGGCCTCATAGGTGACGCGGTCGCGGGTGACGCCCGGCTTGTCCTCCACGACCGCCTCGCGGCGGCCGATGAAGCGGTTCACCAGCGTCGACTTGCCGACGTTGGGGCGGCCGACGACGGCGAGGACGGGCAGCGGCCCGTGGCCGGCCGCGGCGATGTCGCCCTCGACCTCCTCCAGGTCGAAGCCTTCCTCCGCGGCGAGCTCCATGAACTCCGCGTACTCGGCGTCGCCAAGCGCACCGTGCTCGTCGCCGGTGGGGATCTGGTCGTTCATGAAGTCCGTTCCTCGTTCACTACAGTCGTGTGCGGCTGACGCCGCACGGTCGTCGATGGGCCTCCCGCTCGGGGACGGCCCACTACTCAAGTGTCGGTCAGCGCCCGGTGAGGCGCCTGGCCTTTTCCAGGTGGTCCCGCAGCCGCTCCTGGATGCGCACGGTCGCCTCGTCCAGCGCCGTGCGCGTGCGCCGCCCGCTGCCGTCGCCCGCCTCGAAGGGGTCTGCGAAGACCACGTCGATACGGCCGCGCAGCGGCGGCAGTGCCCGTATGGCCCTGCCGCGGCGTTCGGTACTGCCCAGCACCGCGACCGGGACGACCTGCGCCCCGGACCGCAGCGCGAAGTACGCCAGGCCCGCCCGCAGCGAGGCGAAGTCCCCCTCGCCCCGGGTGCCCTCGGGGAAGATCCCCAGCACCCCGCCGCGCTCCAGCACGCCCAGCGCGGCGGTGATGGCGGTCCGGTCCGTGCTGTCCCGGTCCACCTTCACCTGGCCGATCCCGCGCAGGAAGGGGTCCAGCGGGCCGACGAACGCTTCCTTCTTGATCAGGAAGTGCACCGGCCGCGGCGCGGTCCCCATCAGCATCGGGCCGTCGATGCCGTGCGTGTGGTTGACCGCGAAGATCACCGGGCCGCTGGCCGGTACCCGCCAGGCACCCAGCACCCGCGGCCTGAACAGCCCGTACATCAGGCCGATGCCGATCCGCCGCCCGAGTGCGGCGCCCGCCGCGCTCGGCGCCCTGCCGGTTTCGGTCACTTCGCGGCCCGCTTCTCCTCGATCAGGGTGACCACGCACTCGATGACCTGCTCCAGCGTCAGTTCGGTGGTGTCCACCTCCACCGCGTCCGGCGCCTTGGCCAGCGGCGAGGTCTTACGGCTGGAGTCGGCCGCGTCCCGCTTGACCAGCGCCTCGCGGGTGGCGGCGAGATCGACCGCCTGCTGGGGGTCCTTGCCCTTGAGCTCCCCGCTGCGCCGGGCGGCCCGCGCCTCGGGGGAGGCGGTCAGAAAGATCTTGAGGTCGGCGTCCGGAAGCACCGTGCTGCCGATGTCCCGCCCCTCCACCACGATGCCGTCCGGGGCCTCGGCGGCGATCGTCCGCTGCAGGTCCGTGATCAGGCCGCGGACCTCGGGCACCGCGCTGACGGCGCTGACCGCGGAGGTGACCTCCTGCGTACGGATGGGGCCCGCCGCGTCCAGGCCGTCCACGGTGATGGTCGGCGCGGAGGGGTCCGTACCGGAGACGATCACCGGCTTGGCGGCGGCGTCCGCCACGGCGACGGCGTCGTTCACGTCGATGCCGTTGTTCAGCATCCACCAGGTGATCGCGCGGTACTGGGCTCCGGTGTCCAGGTACCCCAGGCCCAGCTTGGCGGCGACCGCCTTGGACGTGCTGGACTTGCCCGTGCCTGCGGGGCCGTCGATGGCGACAACGACCGGGCGGGCGGTTGCCGGGGCGGTCCGGGCGGCGGTTTCCACGGTGTCGAGCACCTTCCTTGATCACGGGCAGGCCATGGGTCACTACGTATCTGGCTCCCGACAAGGTTACTGGCTGGCAGCACCGCCCCGTGCAGCCCGCCCGCCCCGGGGGCGCTCCGTTCACCGGCGGATGGACCAGCCCCGCTCCCGCAGCGCCCCGGTGAGCGCCTCGGCCGCCTGCGGCTCGACCATGAGCTGGATGAATCCCGCCTGCTGCCCGGTGGCGTGCTCGATGCGGACGTCCTCGATGTTGACCCCGGCCCGGCCGGCGTCGGCGAAGATACGGGCCAGCTCGCCGGGCTGGTCCCCGATGTGCACCGCGACGATCTCGTAAGCGGCCGGGGCCGCGCCGTGCTTGCCCGGCACCCGCTCCCGCCCGGCGTTGCCGCGCCGCAGCACATCGGCCACCCCGCCGGCGCCCGCCGCGCGCTTGTCCTCGTCGGCGGACTCCAGCGCCCGCAGGGACCGTACGGTCTCGTCCAGATCCGCCGCGACCTCGGACAGCACATCGGCGACCGGACCGGGATTGGCGGACAGGATGTCGATCCACATCCGCGGGTCGGAAGCGGCGATCCGCGTCACATCCCGGATGCCCTGCCCGCACAGCCGCACCGCGGTCTCATCGGCGCCCTTGAGCCGCGCCGCGACCAGGCTGGAGACCAGCTGCGGGGTGTGCGAGACGAGCGCCACCGCGCGGTCGTGCGCGTCGGCGTCCATCACCACCGGCACCGCCCGGCACAGCGCGACCAGCTCCAGCGCCAGATTCAGCACCTCGGTGTCGCCGTCCCGCGTCGGGGTGAGCACCCACGGCCGCCCCTCGAAGAGGTCGGCGGTCGCGGCCAGCGGCCCGGAGCGCTCCTTGCCCGACATCGGGTGCGTCCCCAGATACGGCTTCAGGTCGCACCCCAGCGCCTCCAGCTCGCGCCGCGGCCCGCCCTTCACGCTCGCCACGTCGATGTAGCCCCGGGCGATACCGCGCCCCATCGCCCCGGCCAGCGTCGCCGCCACGTGCGCCGGCGGCACCGCCACGACGGCCAGGTCGACCGGCCCCTCGGGCGCCTCGGCCGTACCGGCCCCCAGCGCCGCCGCCGTACGGGCCTGCGCCGGGTCGTGGTCCTCCAGGTACACCTGGACGCCCCGGGCGCTCAGCGCCAGCGCGGCGGACGTGCCGATCAGTCCCGTCCCGATGACGATCGCGGTCCTCACTGCGCATCCCCCGCTTCGCCCCGCGCCCGCCGGACCGCTCCTACCGCCACGTCGCCGCTCCCTGCTGCTCAACCGGCGCCCCGGATGTCCCGGCCGCCGAATTTCCTGTGATCAGGGTAGCCAGCCCCACTGACAGCCGTCGCCGCGGGAATTCAGGTGGCACCCACTCCCCCGCGCACCGCACAATTCCCGCCATGCCCACCGTTTCCGCAGGCCGAGCGCCTGATGACCACGCTCTGGTCACCGAGCACACCATCTACTCCTGCGTCATGGGCTCGCGCGCCTTCGGCCTGGCCACCGAGGGCAGCGACACCGACCGCCGCGGCGTCTACCTCGCCCCCACCCCGCTGTTCTGGCACTTCGAGAAGCCGCCGACGCATGTGGAGGGCCCGCGCGAGGAGGAGTTCTCCTGGGAGCTGGAGCGCTTCTGCGCGCTCGCGCTGCGCGCCAACCCCAACCTCCTGGAGTGCCTGCACTCCCCCTTCGTCGAGCGCCTGACGGACACCGGCCGCGAGCTGCTCGCGCTGCGCGGCGCGTTCCTCTCCCGCGAGGTCCACCGCACCTTCGGCCGCTACGCCCTGGGCCGGCTCAAGAAGCTCCAGGCGGACGTGCGCCGGCACGGCGCGCCCCGCTGGAAGCACGCCATGCACCTGCTGCGCCTGCTGGGGACCTGCCGCGACCTGCTGCTGACCGGCACCCTCGTCCTCGACGTCGGCGACGCCCGCGAGGACCTGCTGTCCGTCAAGCGCGGCGAGGTCCCCTGGCCCGAGGTCGAGCGCCGGATGCGGACGCTGGCCGATCAGGCCGAGCGCGCCGAGTCCCGCTCACCGCTCCCGCCCGCCCCGGACCACGCCCGCGTCGAGGACTTCCTGCTGCGCACCCGCCGCGCCTCAGCGCTCGCTTCTGGCCCGTACGACCACGTCCTCTAGCGCGTCGTACCCGCTGGGAGCCGACGGCAGCCGGGAGGCGGCCTGCGCCGCGTCCAGCCGTGCGTGCAGCGCCTGCACGTCGCCGCGCACCCGGTCGGCCGCGACCACCTCGGCCGCTGAGCCGTGCTCGGCCGCCGCCTTCGCCGCGATCAGCTCGGGCACGTACGCGGGCGCCGCCAACTGGCCGATCAGCGTGGGCAGATGGGCCTGGATCCGGCCGCTCTCCATCAGGTGGATGCCGGTCAGCAGCACCCGCAGCGTGTAGAGCAGCGGCTTGAGCTCGCCGGTCTTCTCGAAAAGCCGCCACTGGGTGGTGGCGAAGCCGCGGTAGTGGTGGGCGTGGTGGCCGGTGATCACGCCGGGGGCCAGCGCCACCAGCTCGGCGTGGGCCTCGGTGGTGTGCACGACCAGCGGCGAGAGCAGCTGTTCCAGTACGTAGCCGTTGCGGCGCAGCATCAGCCGGGCGAACTTGCGCAGGTCGTGCGAGACCAGGTCCATCTCGACCCCGTCGCGCTCCCACATGCGCGTGGCGGTCTCGGCCGGCTCGCGCAGCCCGATCAGTGCGCGCACCGGCAGCAGATGCGCCCCGCGCAGGTCCACGTCCGAGTCGCGGGAGGGGAATCCGTACAGGTGCGCCCCCGAGACCGTGGCGAAGACCAGCGGGTCGTCCTCGGCGGCGATCACCGCGGCCAGGTCCACCTCGGGCAGCCCGGCCGCCCGCAGCACGCTCTCGCGCGCCGCCGTCTCAGCCCCGCTCATCCCACAGCCCTCCCAGCTCCAGCAGCCCGTCGCGGTACTCGATGCGCCCGGCCCACTCCGCGGGCCAGGCCCCGGCCCCCAGGTGGGCGCCCGCGAAGGCACCGGCCAGGCAGGCGATCGAGTCGGAGTCCCCGGAGGAGCAGGCCGCCCTGCGCAGCGCGGTGAGCGGCTCGTCGGGGAAGAGCAGGAAGCACAACAGGCCGGTGGCGAGCGCCTCTTCGGCGATCCAGCCCGCGCCCGTGGCCAGGCACGGGTCGGCCTCGGGGTCGGGCGCGCCCAGCGCCGCCTCCAGACGGTCCAGCGCGCCCAGGCAGTCGTCCCAGCCACGGGCGATGAAGTGCTCGGGGGTGGGGTCCTGGGCCCGCCGCCACAGGTCACCGAGCCAGTCCTGGTGGTAGCGGGTGCGGCTGTCGTGGGCGTACGAGCGCAGCAGGGCGGGGAGTTCGGCGGGGCGGGCGCCCTGCGTGAGCAGGTACACCGCGTGCGCCGTCAGATCGCTCGCGGCGAGCGCCGTCGGGTGCCCGTGCGTCAGCGCGGACTGCAACTGCGCGGCACCGGCCCGCTGCGCCTCGCTCAGCCCGGGCACGAGCGCGAGAGGCGCCACCCGCATATTGGCGCCGCAGCCCTTGGAGCCGATCTGGCTTGCCTCGGCCCAGGGCCTGGCGTCCTCGCTCAGCAGTTGGCAGGCCCGCAGGCAGGTGTTGCCGGGCGCCCGGTTGTTGTCCGGCGAGCGCCACCAGTCCACGAACTCCCGGCGTACGGGCGGCACGAACCGCGCCGGGTTCAGCGGCCCGCGCTCCATCGCCCCGCGCAGCCCCCGCCCCAGCGCCAGCGTCATCTGGGTGTCGTCGGTGACGTACGCGGGCGCGGGCAGCGCCATCTCGCGCCACGGCCCGCTCTTGGCCAGGATCGAGGGCACATCGCTGAACTCGGTGGGAAAGCCCAGTGCGTCACCGAGCGCGAGGCCGATGAGCGACCCGGTCGCGGCGGACTGCGTGGAGGACAAAGAAAACCACCCCTTAATCGTCATGGTGACAATAAGGGGTGGTTCCGAGGTTCCGCAAAGCGGTTTCCCAGCGGATTCCTAGAGGTCGACCTCGCGCATCAGCATGCCGACCTCGGTGTTGGTCATCCGCCGCAGCCAGCCGGACTTCTGGTCGCCGAGGGCGATCGGGCCGAAGCCCGTGCGCACGAGCTTCTCGACCGGGAAGCCCGCCTCGGCGAGCATCCGGCGCACGATGTGCTTGCGGCCCTCGTGCAGCGTGACCTCGACGAGGTAGTTCTTGCCGGTCTGCTCGACGACCCGGAAGTGGTCGGCGCGGGCGTAGCCGTCCTCCAGCTGGATGCCGTCCTTCAGCCGCTTGCCGACCTCGCGGGGCAGCGGGCCGGTGATGGCCGCCAGATAGGTCTTCTGCACGCCGTACTTCGGGTGGGTGAGGCGGTGGGCGAGCTCTCCGTGATTGGTGAGCAGGATGATGCCCTCGGTCTCGGTGTCCAGCCGCCCGACGTGGAAGAGCCGGGTCTCGCGGTTGTTGACGTAGTCACCGAGGCACTGACGGCCGTCGGGGTCCTCCATGGTGGAGACGACGCCCGCCGGCTTGTTCAGCGCGAAGAACAGGTACGACTGGGTGGCGACGGTCAGGCCGTCGACCTTGATCTCGTCCTTCTCGGGGTCGACCCGGGTGCCCTGCTCGATGACGATCTTGCCGTTGACCTCGACCCGGCCGGCGTCGATCAGCTCCTCGCAGGCGCGCCGGGAGCCCATGCCGGCCCGGGCGAGCACCTTCTGCAGCCGCTCGCCCTCCTGCTCCCCGAAGGTCTTGGGGGTCTTGATCTTCGGCTTGTCGGCGTACCGCTGCCGGTTGCGCTCCTCGGTACGGGCGTCGTACTCGCGCGAGCGCGAGGGAGCCGTACGGCCGCCGCCCCGCTGGGGGGACTGCCGGGGGCCGCCCTTGGCGCCACCGCGGGCCGCGGCACCGCGTCCGCGCTTCGGGCCCTGGGCGGAGTCGCCCACGTCGTAGGTGCGCTCCTCGGGGCGGGGGCGGCGCGGGTTGCTCCCGCGCGGGTTGCGGTCGTCGCGGCTGTTACCGGCACCCCGGTAGTTGCCGCGGCCGCCGCTGCTGCCGCGGCCGCCGCTGTTGCCACCACGGCTCCCGCCGTTGTTTCCGCTGCTGTTCCTGCCGCTGCTGCTTCGCATTAAATGTCCGTCTTGTCGTCTGCGTCCTCGGAATCCGGTGCATCCGGATCGAACGACGGGATACCTTCCTGGGTCTCGCCCTCGACCGCGTCCGCCTCGGGGAGGAAGGGTGCGAGCTCGGGGAGCTCGTCCAGGCCGCGCAGGCCCATCCGCTCCAGAAAGTAATTCGTCGTCCTGTACAGGATCGCACCTGTTTCGGGTTCCGTCCCCGCCTCCTGCACCAGGCCGCGCTGGAGGAGGGTGCGCATCACACCGTCGCAGTTGACCCCGCGTACAGCCGATACACGCGACCGGCTGACCGGCTGACGGTACGCGACCACGGCCAGAGTCTCCAATGCGGCCTGGGTGAGCCGGGCCTGCTGGCCGTCCAGGACGAAGCTCTCCACGGCGTCGGCGTACTCGGCACGGCTGTAGAAACGCCAGCCGCCGGCCACCAGGCGCAGGTCGAAGCCGCGGCCCTGGCGGGTGTACTCCTCTGACAGCTCGCGCAGCGCGAGCGCGACCTCGCGGCGCGGCCGGGCCAGCACCCTGGCCAGGTGCTCCTCGGTCGCCGGCTCGTCGACGACCATCAGGACCGCCTCCAGGGCGGGCCCCAGCGCCAGCTCCGCGACACCCAGCGCCCCGGCCGGCTCCCCGCTGCCATTGCCGCTGCCGTCGCCCGGACCGCCCGCCTCCGGGCCGTCGTACGCCTCGTCCACACCGCTCATCCTGCCGAGCCTTCCTCCGTACGGTCCCCCACGATCCCCTCGGCCCCCTCGACGGCCTCCTCAGCGGCCTTCCCGGCGCCGCCCTCCTGCGCGAGCCGCTCCTGTGCCGTCAGATCGAACTCGTCGGTGACGACCGGCTGTGCCCCCTCCACGGCCACCCAGCGGACCGTGAGCAGCCCCAGGGCGTCCTCCTGGTCCAGGGTGACCACGCGCTCGCGGTACAGCTCCAGCAGCGCCAGGAAGCGGGCCACCACGGTCAGCGTGTCCGGCGCGTCCTCGGTCAGCTCGGCGAAGCTCGCCTCGCCCGCCTCCCGCAGCCGCGCGACCAGCACGTCGGCCTGTTCGCGCACGCTCACCAGCGGCGCGTGGATGTGGTCGACGTACACCTGCGGCTCGGGCTTGGGCTGCATCGCCTTGACGGCCAGCTCGGCGAAGCCCGCGGCGCCGATGCTGATGACGACCTCGGGCAGCAGCTCGGCGTGCTGCGGCTCCATCCCGACGGTACGGGGGTAGCGCCGGGCCTCGTCCGCCAGCCGCCCGCTGAAGATGTCCGCGATCTTCTTGTACGCGCGGTACTGCAGCAGCCGCGCGAACAGGAGGTCGCGCGCCTCCAGCAGGGCCAGGTCCGCCTCGTCCTCCACCTCGGCGGCGGGCAGCAGCCGCGCCGCCTTCAGGTCCAGGAGCGTGGCGGCGACGACGAGGAACTCCGTGGTCTGGTCCAGGTCCCAGTCGGGACCCATGGCCCGGATGTGGGCCATGAACTCGTCGGTGACCTTCGAGAGCGCCACCTCGGTGACATCCAGCTTGTGCTTCGCGATGAGCTGCAACAGCAGGTCGAAGGGCCCCTCGAAGTTGTCCAGCCGGACGGTGAACTTCCCGTCCCCGGACTCCTCCTGCGCCCCTTCCCCCTCCTGTGAGCCGTCACCGTCCGACGTCCCGGCCTCAACAGCGGGTCCGGCAGCACGCTCAGCCGCCTGAGGAAGCTCCGTTACGGCCTCCTGAGGAGGCTCCGGCACGGGCTCCGGACTCCGGGGCCCGGCGAGGACCGCGGGAGCGCACAGAGGCCGCTCCTGCGCCCCCACTTCCGGCTCTTCCGGCTCTTCCGGTTCCGGTGCGGCAGCCGCCTCCGGATCCGCCCCCGGCCCGCGGCCGAGCCGCCGGCGGGGCGTACGCGCGGGATGGTCCGCGGAGAAGGCAGGGGCGACGGGGGCGTCGTCGTCGGTCGTCGGCATCGTGGTCCATGGTGCTGCGGTCCCCGCCACAAGCGGCGGGCTGGCCACCGGAGGGCGGTGCCCACCGGTGGCCGCAGGCTATCCCGCTGAGCGCGCGGCGACGCCGATCGCGGCGCCCGCGGCCCCACCGGACGTGGCGGGCCGCGCCCGGCGCCCGGTCAGCGCCCGCGCAGCCGCCGCACCAGGATGCTCGCGTCGCCGCGCGATTCGAGGTCGGCCAGGACCACGGCGACCGCCTCGCGCACGATGCGCCCGCGGTCGACGGCCAGGCCGTGCTCGCCGCGCAGGACGAGACGGGCGTGCTCGAGGTCCATCAGCTCCTCGGCGGAGACATAGACCGTGATCTTCTCGTCGTGCCGCTCGCGGCCGCTGGGGCGGCGGTTGGCGCCCCGGCCGCGGCGGCGGGTCGGTACGGCCGCCTGGGCCGGGTCCGGCTCGGGGGCCTCCTGCCGGCGGCGGCCCTTGGACTGCTCGGCCGCTTCGCGTCCGCTGTGCTCGTGCTCGGCCGACGCGGCGCGCCCCGACCCGCTCTCGCCGTCCTGCGCCCCGTCCTCGGCCCCCGTCCGGGGGGTCCGCTCCGCCGGGTCGCTCTCGCCGCCCGGCGCGGGGACGCGCGGGGTCTCGCCGTTCGCGCCGCCCGTGCCGCCTGCCTGGCGCCGGGAGGACTTGGGCGAGGACGCCTGCAGCGCCATCCCCCCGGTCGTACGGAAGAGCTCGTCGGCGCCCGGCAGACTCACTCGGCGTGACACCGGGCGAGCACCTCCCTGGCGAGCTGACGATAGGCGGCGGCACCGACGGAGTTGGAGGCGTACGTGGTGATCGGCTCGCCCGCGACGGTGGTCTCGGGGAAGCGGACCGTACGGCCGATGACGGTGTGGTAGACGTGATCGTCGAATGCCTCGACGACCCGCGCCAGGACCTCGCGGCTGTGCACGGTGCGCGAGTCGTACATCGTCGCCAGGATGCCGTCGAGCTCCAGGTCGGGGTTGAGCCGCTCCTGGACCTTCTCGATCGTCTCGGTGAGCAACGCCACACCGCGCAGCGCGAAGAATTCGCACTCCAGCGGAACGATGACCTTGTGGGCCGCCGTGAGGGCGTTGACCGTGAGCAGACCCAGCGAGGGCTGACAGTCGATCACGATGTAGTCGTAGTCGGCCATCAGCGGCTTCAGGGCGCGCTGGAGCGTCGACTCGCGGGCGACCTCGCTGACCAACTGCACCTCGGCGGCTGACAAATCGATATTGCTGGGAAGCAGATCCATATTCGGGACCGCTGTCTTCAGCAAAACCTCGTCGGCCGACATGCCCCGCTCCATGAGCAGGTTGTAGACCGTCAGGTCCAGTTCCATCGGGTTGACGCCGAGGCCGACCGACAGGGCGCCCTGCGGGTCGAAGTCGACGAGCAGGACCCGTCGCCCGTATTCGGCGAGCGCGGCGCCCAGATTGATGGTCGAGGTGGTCTTGCCGACCCCGCCCTTCTGGTTGCACATCGCAATGATCTTTGCCGGGCCGTGGTCGGTCAGCGGTCCCGGGATCGGGAAGTACGGCAGGGGACGCCCCGTCGGACCGACCCGCTCGCGGCGCTGGCGGGCAGCGTCCGGCGCGAGCGTGGCCGCGTATTCGGGATCCGGCTCGTACTCCGCGTCCGGATCGTAGAAGTGCCCCTCGGGCAGGTCGTCGTAGTCGGCGAGGCGGGCAGGATCTGAGCCGCCCTTGTCGCCGGCCATGGCGTTCACTTGATGGCCGTCCATGCTCTGATGGGCTGTCGTCGTCATGCTCTGGTGGGCTGCGAAGGTGTGGACAGCTACGGAGCCGACAGCCTTTAGCCCCGAGGGACCCTGGCCCCGTGCAACCGCTCCTGGTTGACCACCTCCGGGAGAAAATGTCGACTCATTCACAAGTCGTCTTACCTCCTTGGATGTGACCAGGAAACTTATCGATAGGTCAGCGTGGCACCATGCCGACGGTTGGCGACTCTATGGCGTGTCGGGCGTTCGCAGCAACACAATCCGCCGTACCCGGCCCGATGTGTCGGCAACCGAACACCCAGATGTCAAGGGTGCAAGGCGCACAACCGGGGTGTTTCGGGGGTGTGCGAAACGGTTAAAGGGCTATGTTCACGGCGAGTTGAGGACGCCTCCTACCGTGTCCGACATAGGGCGTGTCGCAAACGCGACCGGCCGGGCCTTGCTGACAAGGCCCGGCCGGGTGTGCGCTATTGACGCGCGTCGTTGACGGCTCAGCCGAGAAGCGAGCTCAATTCGACCGATTCCAGCCCGTGCGCCTCGGCGACCGGGCCGTAGACGACCTTGCCGTCGTGGGTGTTCAGGCCCTTGGCGAGGGCCTCGTCGCGGCGCAGCGCCTCGACCCAGCCGTTGTTGGCCAGCGACACGATGTAGGGCAGCGTGGCGTTGGTCAGCGCGTGGGTGGAGGTGTTGGGGACCGCGCCGGGCATGTTGGCGACGCAGTAGAAGACCGAGTTGTGGACCTCGAAGGTCGGCTCGGCGTGGGTGGTGGGCTTGGAGTCCTCGAAGCAGCCACCCTGGTCGATCGCGATGTCGACAAGGACACTTCCCGGCTTCATCTTGGCGACGAGCTCGTTGGTGACCAGCTTGGGAGCCTTGGCGCCCGGGATGAGGACCGCACCGACGACCAGGTCGGCCTCGACGACGGCCTTCTCCAGCTCGAAGGCGTTGGAGACGATCGTCTGCACCTTGGTGCCGAAGATCTTGTCGGCCTCGCGGAGCTTGTTGATGTCCTTGTCCAGCAGCGTGACGTGGAAGCCCAGGCCCACCGCGATCTGGACGGCGTTCCAGCCGGAGACACCACCGCCGATGACGACGGCCTTGCCCGCCTGGACGCCGGGGACGCCGCCCGGCAGCACGCCGCGGCCGCCGGCCTGGCGCATCAGGTGGTACGCGCCGACCTGCGGGGCGATACGGCCCGCGACCTCGGACATCGGGGCGAGCAGCGGCAGCTGGCGGCCCGCGGTCTCCACCGTCTCGTAGGCGATGGCCGTGGTGCCGGACTCCAGCAGCGCGTCGGTGCACTCGCGGGAGGCGGCCAGGTGCAGGTAGGTGAAGAGGGTCTGGTCCTTGCGGAGGCGGTGGTACTCCTCCGCGATCGGCTCCTTGACCTTCAGCAGCAGGTCGGCGGTGGCCCAGACCTCATCGGCGGTGCCGAGGATGTTCGCACCGGCGGCGACGTACTCCTCGTTGGTGATGGAGGAGCCGAGACCGGCGTCCTTCTCGACGAAGACCTCGTGGCCGTTGCGTACGAGCTCGTGGACACCGGCGGGCGTGATCGCCACCCGGAACTCGTTGTTCTTGACCTCGCGGGGGATGCCGACCTTCACGTCGATCACGGTCCTTGTAAGAGAGCTTGCAGGAGAAAGATCCATACATCCGCAGATGCGACGGATGTCCGGACAGGCCGCGGCGGACGCGACCAACCCAGTCTATTGAAGGATCTGCTGTTGTCTAGCCTTGCAAAGCATTAATTACCGCGAGAAACTCCACCGATTTCGTAGGTCACTCCGGTTGATCTTCGATGAGCTGCTCCCCGAGACCGCGATGCAGCCGTGCCGCCGCCGGGTCCCCGAGCCGCTCGTAGGTATCCGCAATCCGCAGCTGAAGTGCGGCTTCGAGGCGCTCATCCTTGGCGAGCCGGGCGCATTCGAGCGCTTCGAAACAGGTCCGCAGCGCCTCCTCAGGCCTCCCTGCGTACTCCTGTACCCGCGCCGCCTCACCCATCGCGCGCGCCTGCCCGAGTACGTCACCTAGCCTGCGGTAGGCCCCCGCGGCGGCCCGCCACTGCCCCAGGGCCGCGCCCCAGCGCGCAGCGTAGGTGAGCACCGCGCCGATCCGGCCGTGCAGCCGCGCCGCGTCGGCGCTCTCGTCCCGGGTCAGCCGCAGCTCCAGCGCCCGCCCGTACCAGTCGGCGGCCCGCGCCCAGTCCCCCAGCTCGGTGTACGTGCCGCCCAGCGACTCCAGCGCGCGGCCGGTGGCGACGGCGTCCTTGACCGAGCGCGCCGCCTCCAGCGCGCCCCGGTAACGGGCGAGCGCGTCCTGGGCGCGTCCGGCCTGCCCGTCCAGGTCGCCGAGGTTCAGCAGCGCGGCGGCCTTCTCGCGCGCCAGACCGCGCCGCTCGGCGACCTCCAAGACCAGCCCGTGCAGTCCGTACAGGTCCGCGGCGGCGGCCTCGGCCCCCTGATGGGTGATCAGGGTCCGTACCAGCGCGGCCATCAACCGCCGGTCCAGGGTGTCCAGTTCACCGTCCTCGACCGCGATACGGGCCGAGTCCAGCAGCGCCGCACGGCGGCTGTGCAGCCACTGGGCCGCCTCCTCGGCGGACCCGAAGCGCAAGGAGCGCGGCAGCCCGGAGAGCCGCTGGCGCGCCGGGGAGTCGGCGGGCTCGCCCATGGCCCGGCAGGACTGGAGCAGGCGTACGGTCCGCTCCAGCATCCTGGCGCGGGCGAGCTGGATCTCGGCGGGCCGCTCCCGTTCCTGGAGCAGGGGCCGCACCAGTGGTGCCAGACAGCCGGGCAGACGGTACTGGGGGCGCGCGCCGGCCCCGGTGGACGCGGCGGTGCCGCCCGGCACCGGGCGCAGCAGGCCGAGCCCCGCGAAGTCCGCCAGGGTGGTCTCCGCGGCGGCCACCGAACAGCCCGCCAGCGCCGAAGCGGTGTGCGCGTCCACCAGGCCGCCGGGCGCAAGAGTGATCAGCCGCAGTATCCGGGCGGCCGGCTGCGGCAGGGTGGCGAGCACGAGGCGGAAGGCGCGCGACAGCGGCCGGGCGCCGGTGGGCTGCTCGTCCGGCAGGGGCAGCGCGCGCAGCGCCTGGAGCAGGTCGGCCACCGAGGCCTTGGGCCGGGCCGCGAGCCAGCCGCCCGCCAGGACGAGGGCGGCGGGCTGCCCCCCGCACTGCTCGGCCACCGCGTCGGCCGAGCGCGGGTCCACGGTGATCCGCGTCGGCCCCGCGTAGCGGCCCAGCAGCTCCAGGGCGGCGGCGCTGTCCAGGCCACCCAGCGCGCACGGCCGTACGCCGGTGATGCCGGTCAGCGGGCCCTGGGCGATGACGACGACCAGGCAGTCGGGGGCGTCCGGCAGCAGCGGTTCGACCTGCCGCGCGCCCGGGGCGTCGTCCAGGATCAGCAGCGCGCGGCGCCCGGCCAGCGCGGTCCGCAGCGCCTCGGTCAGCTCGTCCGCGCCGGCGCCGGGCGGGGCCGGGGCGTCCAGACCGGCCAGCAGCTCGCGGGCGACCTGGTCGGTGGGGGCGGGATCGCCGCCGGGGTCGGTCAGGCGGGCCCGCAGCACCCCGTCGGGGTACTCCTCGGCGAGCTCGCGGGCCAGCTCCTCGGCCAGGGCGCTGCGGCCGGAGCCGGGGCGGCCCGCGATCAGCAGCACTCGGCTGCGCGAGCCGCGGCGCCCCGAGAGGGTGTCGAGGCCGGCGCGATCGATGTCGGCGCGCAGCGCCTTGAGTTCACGCCGGCGACCGACGAAATCCGTGGCGGCGGGGGCCGTTGCGGCCGCGGGTACGGTGGGCCGGGCGGCGCCGCTGCGGCTCGTACGGCCCTGTGGAGCGTCCTCGGTATCGGTGCTGGGCACCCTGCGGCCGCGCGCCGCCGCGACGGAACTGTCGTTCCCCACCGCCTGATCCGTCACGGGCCACGCTCCCGTCCACCTGCGCGTTCGGCCCCGCCGCGGTCGCGAACGGGAACGCGACCGAGCGTAGTTCACGACCCGTCACACCCCCTGCGGAGCGCGGCGGTCGGGTCACCCGTCCGGATCAGCCCATGATCGCACCGGAGCCCGGCGGGCCCGCCGGCCGATGGCGCGGCGGCGTGCGGGCGGGGTGGCTACGCCTCGAACGGGCGCGCCGGCCAGGGCGCGTCGGCCGGCCGCAGCGCGTCCAGCCCCTGGCCCGCCTGGGCGGCGGTCAGCGCCATCACGCCCACGACCAGGCAGTTGTTGTGCAGCTCACCCGCCAGTACGCCGCGCACGAGCTCGGCGAGGGGCACCCGCGCCTCCTCCATGTCGGCCTCCTCCTCGGAGACCTCGAAGCGCTCGCCCTCCGCCTCGGACAGGTCGCGCGCCAGGAAGATCCGTACGGCCTCGTCGCAGCCGCCGGGGGTGGTGTAGACGTCCACCAGCACCCGCCAGTCCTCGGCCTTGACGTGCGCCTCCTCGTACAGCTCGCGCTGGGCGGCGTGCAGCGGGTTCTCGCCGGGGACGTCCAGCAGCCCGGCCGGGATCTCCCACAGCTTCTGGCGCACCGGGTGGCGGTACTGGCGCAGGACCAGGACCCGGTCCTGGTCGTCCAGGGCGACGACGGCCACCGAGCCGGGGTGGACCTGGTAGTCGCGCTTGACGGTGGTGCCGTCGGGCATGACGACCTCGTCCGTACGGACGCTGGTCTTGTTGCCGGTGAAGGGCGTCACACTCGCGGTGACCTGCCACTCCTCCGGGGTGTCCTTGATCGCCATGTACGTCGTACGTCCTTCCGGGCTCCAGAAAGCAAGGGACCGGGGCCCGGACCCGTGAAGGTCCGGACCCCGGTCCACCGTATCGGCTGGGCCTACTTGGCCGGCTTGCCGGTCTTGCGCGCGGCTTCCTGCTGCTGCACAGCCGCCTTCACCAGGCCCGCGAAGAGCGGGTGCGGGCGGGTCGGGCGGGAGCGCAGCTCCGGGTGCGCCTGGGTGGCGACCAGGTAGGGGTGCACCTCGCGCGGGTACTCGACGTACTCCACCAGCTTGTTGTCCGGGGAGGTGCCGGAGAAGAGCAGACCGGCCTTCTTCTCCAGCTCACCGCGGTAGGAGTTGTTGACCTCGTAGCGGTGGCGGTGGCGCTCCTCGACGTACGGCTGGTCGTTGTAGACCTCGCGCACGATCGATCCTTCGGCCAGCTTGGCGGGGTACATGCCCAGGCGCATCGTTCCGCCCATGTCGCCCTCGCCCGCCACGATGTCCATCTGCTCGGCCATGGTCGAGATGACGGGGTGGGCGGCGGCCGGGTCGAACTCGGTGGAGTTGGCGCCCTCGATGCCCGCCAGGTTGCGCGCGGCCTCGATGACCACGCACTGCAGGCCCAGGCACAGGCCCAGCAGCGGGATCTTGTTCTCGCGGGCGTAGGTGATCGCGCCGACCTTGCCGTCCACACCGCGGTCGCCGAAGCCGCCGGGGATGCAGATCGCGTCGCAGTCGCCGAGCTGCTTCTTGGCGCCGGCCGCGGTCTTGCAGTCGTCGGAGGTGACCCACTTGATCTTCACGCGGGCCTTGTTGGCGAAGCCGCCGGCCCGCAGCGCCTCGGTGACCGAGAGGTAGGCGTCCGGCAGGTCGATGTACTTGCCGACCAGCGCGACCTTGACCTCGTGGTCGGGGTTGTGGACGCGGTCCAGCAGGTCCTCCCACTGGGTCCAGTTCACATCACGGAAGGGCAGGTCCAGCTTGCGGACGACGTAGGCGTCCAGGCCCTCGGTGTGCAGCACCTTGGGGATGTCGTAGATCGAGGGGGCGTCGATGGCGGCGACCACCGCGGCCTCGTCCACGTCGCACATCAGCGAGATCTTGCGCTTGATGGCGGTGGGGACCTCGCGGTCCGCTCGCAGCACGATCGCGTCCGGCTGGATACCGATGTTCCGCAGGGCGGCGACGGAGTGCTGGGTGGGCTTGGTCTTCAGCTCACCGGAGGGGCCGATGTAGGGCAGCAGCGAGATGTGCACGACGAAGACGTTGTCGCGGCCGACCTCGTGGCGGACCTGACGGACTGTCTCCAAAAACGGCAGCGACTCGATGTCGCCGACAGTGCCGCCGACCTCGGTGATCACAACATCGACATCCTCGGTCGCCATGCGACGGATGCGGTGCTTGATTTCGTTGGTGATGTGCGGGATGACCTGCACGGTGTCGCCGAGGTACTCACCGCGGCGCTCCTTGGCGATCACCGTGGAGTAGACCTGGCCGGTGGTGACATTCGCCGAGCCGTCGAGGTCTACGTCCAGGAATCGCTCGTAGTGACCGATATCCAGATCAGTTTCGGCACCGTCATTCGTGACGAATACCTCACCATGCTGGAACGGATTCATCGTGCCGGGGTCGACGTTCAGGTACGGGTCGAGCTTCTGCATCGTGACCCGAAGGCCCCGCGCCTTGAGGAGCGCACCCAGGCTGGAGGCGGTGAGCCCCTTGCCGAGAGAGGAGGCGACGCCCCCGGTGACGAAGAGGTGCTTGGTCGTCGTGGATTTGGGCGGCATGGCCAAGAGGGAGCTCCCGTGGTCGCGAGGTGGAGAGGTGCGATGCGGCGCTGGCCCCGGATGATCAGGGGGTGCCGTCGCTGCGGTTCGGGGGTGCGGAGTCGTCTGCGTCTTCTTCCGGTCCCACCGGTCCACGGGGTACCAGGCTATCAGCGACCTGGCATGGTCGCTTCCGGGCACGCGCGTGGAGCACTACGTGACCCAGGCCACCCGTTCGGCTCAGCACTGCGCTCAAGAGAGTCGCGCGGATCACTTCCGTGCGTCGTATCCTGCTCGGACACTCGCTACGAGCCGTCCGGCAAGGCACCACCCCCGCCCCAATCCCGGACCCCAAGCTCGGCGGAGTTTCATGGACAGGACGGACAGATCACACGTCCCACGGGGGGCGTCACCGCAGTTCTGACGGGAGATGCACGTGGCCGGGCGCATCGAGGACTACGCACTCATCGGCGATATGCAGACCGCCGCCCTTGTCTGCCGGGACGGCACGGTCGACTGGCTGTGTCTCCCCCGCTTCGACTCCCCCGCGGCCTTCGCCGGCCTGCTGGGCACGGAGGAGAACGGGTTCTGGCGGATCGGACCGGCCCACACCGCCGAGGGGAAACCACTGCCCGCCGACCGCCGCCGCTACCGGGGGGACTCGCTCGTCCTGGAGTCGGAGTGGGACACCCCGCGCGGGACGGTGCGGGTGATCGACTTCATGCCGCCGCGCGACGGGGCACCGCAGCTGATCCGCATCGTGGAGGGGGTCAGCGGGCGGGTGCCGATGCGCTCGGCGCTGCGGATGCGGTTCTCCTACGGGTGGGTCGTGCCGTGGGTGCACAAGGTGGACGGCCGTACGGTGGCCGTCGCGGGGCCGGACTCGGTGTGGCTGGACTCCGACGCCGAGACCTACGGCAAGGACCTGACCACGTACTCCGACTTCACCGTCGGCCCCGGTGACCACATCGCCTTCACCATCAGCTGGCAGCCCTCGCACCACCAGCAGCCCGCGCTGCCGGAGCCGGAGGCGGCGCTGGAGGCCACCGAGAGCTTCTGGCGCGAGTGGGTGGACCACTGCACCTACCACGGGCCCTACCGGGACGCGGTCGTACGCTCGCTGATCACGCTCAAGGCGCTGACGTACGCGCCGACCGGCGGGATCGTGGCGGCGCCGACCACCTCGCTGCCCGAGGACGTGGGCGGCTCGCGCAACTGGGACTACCGCTTCACCTGGCTGCGGGACGCGGCGATCACGCTCTCCTCGCTGCTGCGCACGGGCTACCGCGAGGAGGCCAGGGCCTGGCGCGAGTGGCTGCTGCGCGCGGTGGCCGGCGACCCGGAGAACCTCCAGATCATGTACGGGATCGCGGGCGAGCGGGAGTTGGGCGAGAACGAGCTCAACTGGCTGCCGGGGTATGAGAATTCCAAGCCCGTACGGGTCGGCAACGGAGCGGCGGGCCAGCTCCAGCTGGATGTCTACGGCGAGGTCACCGAGGCGCTGCACCTGGCGCACATGACGGGGCTGGCCCGTAACGACTACGCCTCGCTGCTGCAGCTGAAGCTGATCCAGTGGGTGGAGAAGCACTGGGACGAGCCGGACGAGGGCATCTGGGAGGTCCGCGGGCCGCGCCGGCACTTCGTCCACTCCAAGGTGATGACCTGGGTCGCGGTGGACCGCACGATCAAGCTGATCGAGTCGGGCGACGTGGACGGGCCGCTGGAGCGGTGGCAGGAGCTGCGCGAGACGATCCACCGCGATGTGTGCGAGAAGGGGTACGACCCCGAGCGCAACACCTTCACCCAGTCCTACGGCTCCAAGGAACTGGACGCCTCGCTGCTGCTGATCCCGCAGATGGGCTTCCTGCCGCCGGACGACAAGCGGGTCATCGGCACGATCGAGGCCATCCAGCGGGAGCTGGGCACCGAGGACGGCTTTGTGCTGCGGTATCCGACGCAGGGCGAGGAGGCCGGGGTGGACGGCCTGGAAGGGGACGAAGGGGCCTTCCTGGCCTGCTCGTTCTGGCTGGCCGACGACCTGGCGATGATCGGCCGGGTGGAGGAGGCCCGCAAGCTCTTCGAGCGGCTGCTGTCCTTGCGCAACGACCTGGGGCTGCTGGCCGAGGAGTGGGACCCGCGCCTCAAGCGCCAAGTGGGCAACTTCCCCCAGGCGTTCAGCCACGTCCCGCTGATCGACACGGCGCTGCGGCTGACGGCGAGCGGGGCCTACGGGGCGTGAGCGCCGGACTCCGGCCGGTCCGTGTGCGGGCCGGCCGGACCGCTGTCCGGGTGTGTTCGGGGGCGGATCAGGGTCGTACGCGGACCAGTTGACGCACCGTGAGGACCACGACCGGCAGGACGAGGACGGCCGTGGCCGCGTTCAGCCCGCCGTAGCCGACGGCCGCGACGACGGCACCGGCCAGGGCGCCGCCCGCGGCTCCGGCGAGGTTCATCAGGGTGTCGGTCAGGCCCTGGGCCTCGGCCCGGTGCTCGGGCGCCGTGGACTCGCTCAGCAGGGTGGAGCCCGCGACGGTGGCGCAGGACCAGCCCACCCCCAGGAGCAACAGCCCGGTGACGATGGCCCATTGGGTGCCGCCCGCCAGTCCCGCGACGAGCGCGGCGCAGGCGTAGACGCCCTGGCCCAGGAGGATGACCCGCGGGCGGCCGATGCGGTCGGTGAGCCAGCCCACCAGCGGTGAGAAGGCGTACATCCCGGCGATGTGCACGCTGATGGTGAGGCCGATGACGCTCAGCGCGGCGCCGTGGTGGGAGAGATGGAGGGGCGTCATCGTCATCACCGACACCATGACAGCGTGGCCGAGCACCACCGAGACCAGGCCGAGCAGGGCGGCGGGTGAGGAGCGTACGTGGCGCAGCGCCCCGCGCATCCGGGCGCCGAAGGGGGCACCGGCGGCGCGGGCGGCGGGCGGGGTGCCGGTGCCCGCCAGGCGGAGCGGATCCGGGCGCAGCAGGGCCCAGACCAGTGCCCAGCCCAGCAGGAAGGCGCCGACGGAGAAGACGAAGGTGCCCGCTTCCTCGGGGAGGCCGAGCGCCCGGGCGACCGGTTCGCCGGGGCCCGTGAGGTTGGGGCCGATGACGCTGCCCGCCGTGGTGGCCCACACGACCATGGACAGCGAGCGGGCCCGGTGGGACTCCTCGGCGAGGTCGGTGGCCGCGTACCGCGCCTGGAGGTGGGAGGCGGTGGCGGCGCCGATGAGCAGGCTGCCCAGCAGGAGCAGCGGGAACCAGCCGAGCCGGGCGGCGGCGAGCACGACCAGCGAGCCGGCGGCGGCTATCAGCCATCCGGCGCCCAGGCCCACGCGGCGGCCGCGGGAGCGGGAGAGCGCGGCGAACGGGATGCCCAGCAGGGCTGCGCCCAGGGTGGTGAAGGTGGTGGCGAGGCCCGCGGTGGCCTCGGACCCGGTGAGGCGGCCGGCCAGCAGGGCGCCCGAGGAGAGCATCGCGCCCATGCCGATGCCGGCGACGATCTGGGCGGCCATCAGGACCTGGACCGTACGGCGCTGCACCGCGGCGACTCGCGCGCGCTCGGCGCCCTTGGGTGTTAAGGGTGGTCCGGTCGGTGGGGGCGAGTCGGCCGGTTGTGCAGGGTCTGTGGGGAATTGCGCGGCTCCTGACATGCGGCTCAGCGTAGGAGCGGCTACCAGGGCGCGTGCCGGGGTCGGACGAGTCCGTCACAACGGAGGCCCAAAAGAGGCCAGTTCGGGGTCAGAACGGGGTGAGCGTGAGGGTGATATCGCGCGGCGCCCCGTCCTCGATGTAGGAGGCGAAGCCGGCCACGTCGTCGAAGGCGAAGCCGTACGCCCTGCCGTCGAGGGTCGCGGTGTGCATGGCGCGGGCGTAGTGGTTGGTGAGCCGCTCGCGGTAGAAGACGGCGGGGTCGGTGGTGGGCTGGGCCGGGTGAGACAGCAGGGTGGAGCGGTTGAGGGCGGCGCCGAGGACGGCGGCGACGGGCCCTGTGGTGCCGTCGTTGGGGGCGGCCAGCGCGCCGTCGCAGAAGAGGACGTCACGGGTGGTGGGCTTGGCGAAGGAGACGGTGGCGGGGCCGGTGAAGGTGAGCCTGCCACCGGTGACCCGGCCGGTGAAGGTGCCGGCGGCCGTGGTGACCTTGACGTCCTTGGTCGCGTACGCGGCCCAGGCCCGGTCGATGTACGGGGCCAGGAAGTCCCGGGGGAACCGCCCCGCGTCCAGGCCGTGGCCGGGGGCGAGAATGCGGCGGTCGCCGACGACCAGGCCCGAAAAGCCCTCGGTGGCGGCGAGTTCGGAGAAGAGGCGGGCGCGGGCGCCGTTCTTGAGGGTGCCGGTGGTCTGGTCCCTGGCGCCGGTGAGCCGGATGGCGAGCGGCACGCTGAACATGTCGACCATGGTGGTGTTGCAGTACATGCCGTTCTGGTTGTACGTGAACTCGGCGCAGTCGTGCAGGACTTGGTAGTTGGGGTCGGACTCGACCCAGCCCGCGGGGTAGGCGAGGGCGGGTCTGCCGTTGCCGTCCCGTACGGCCTTGAACTTCAGCTTGGCGCCGAGCGCGGTGTAGATCCGGCCCGACATCCGCGGCAGGTGCAGGGTGGTGGTGCCGGTGGCGGCGAGCGGCAGGGCGTAGTCGGTGTAGCCGTCGGGGCCGTTGTCGGAGAGGGCGACCGGCCGCAGCTGTCCGCCGGGGGCGACCCTGACCTGCTGGGTGCCGTCGTTGCCGACGATGTATATCCAGATGGACGCGTTGGTGTAGCGGCCGGTGTTGTTGACGATGCGCAGCGGCATCGTGGCGGCGCCCGGGAGCGCGGCGGCGTGTCCCGGCCAGGCCGCGGCGGTGGCGGCGCCCGCGGCGAGGCCGCCGAGCAGCGTACGGCGGCTGATCATGGCGTGACTCCCTGCTGTACGGGGGCGGGGACCGGCGCCGCGACAGGGCGGCCGGGGCGGGCCGCCGGAGCTTCTGGGAGCGCTCTCAGCCCGCAACAAGGCACCCTGCCCATTCGTTGTCGGACCGTCAAGTAACCGCGTATGAAAAGGTGTTGGACATGTCTGGAAGCAAGGACGCACGCCCGACCCTGGACGCCGTCGCCACCCTCGCCGGGGTCTCCCGCGCCACGGTCTCCCGCGTCATCAACGGCGGTACGGGCGTACGGGCCACCGTCCAGGAGCGGGTGCGCCGCGCGATAGCCGAGCTGGGGTACGTCCCCAACAGCGCGGCCCGCTCGCTGGTCACCCGCCGCACCGGCGCGGTGGCCGTCGTCATCGCCGAACCGGAGACCCGGGTCTTCACCGACCCCTTCTTCGCCCAGCAACTGCGGGGAATCGGGCGGGAGTTGTCGGCCTCCGACACCCAGCTCCTGCTGCTGCTCGTGGAGAGCCGCGAGGACTACGACCGCATCGGCCGCTATCTGGCGGCCGGGCACGTCGACGGCGCGCTGATGTTCTCGCTGCACCGCGACGACCCGCTGCCCGCCATGGCCGAGGCTTGCGGGCTGCCCACGGTCTACGGCGGGCGGCCCGGCTGGGCGGGCGCCCGGCGCGAACCGCGCCCGCTGTACGTCGACACCGACAACCGCGGCGGCGCCCGCCAGGCCGTCACCCGCCTCCTGGCCCGCGGCCACCGCCGGATAGCGATCATCACCGGCCCGCTCGACCAGACCTCGGCCCAGGACCGGCTGGACGGCTACCGCGACGCGCTGGCCCCCCAGGTGGCCGACCCGCGGCTGATCGCGGACGGCGGCTTCACGGCGCAGGGCGGCGAACTGGCGATGGCCCGGCTCCTGGACGCCGCACCGGACCTGGACGCCGTGTTCGCCTGCTCCGACCTCATGGCCTCCGGCGCGCTGCGCACCCTGCGGGCCCGCGGCCGGCACGTCCCCGACGAGGTGGCGGTGGTCGGCTACGACGACCTGGACCCGGCCACCCTGACCGACCCGCCGCTGACCACGGTGCGCCAGGACGTCGAGGAGATGGGCCGCCTGATGGCCCGGCTGCTGCTGCGCCGGCTGGCGGGTGACGGGGCGGACCTCGCGCCCGTGGTCCTGGAGGCCACGCTGGTCGTGCGCGAGTCCGGCTGAACCGCGCGTACGCCGGGAGCGATCCGCCCGTACGGGCCGGGCCCCGTACCCTGACGCCCCGTACCGGACCATGTCATTCCGCCCGCCGGAATACGGGTAGCGTTCGACGCCATGGGGCCGGAGGCGAACACCGAAGCGGAGATCACGGTACGCAGGGCACTGGAGCTGCCCGCGCTGCGGCGCGGCCTGCCCGAGGTGCTGGCGGGCGAGGACGGACTGGACCGCGCGGTGCGCTGGGTGCACACCGGCGACGCCCCCAATATCGCCGCGCTCCTCAAGGGCGGCGAGCTGCTCCTGACGACCGGCCTCGGCGTCGGCGCCCGCCCCTTCGAACAGCGCGCCTTCGTCCAGCGGCTCGCCGACCGCCGCATCGCCGCGCTCGTCGTGGAGCTGGGGGCGCGCTTCGACTCCCTGCCCCCGGCGATGGTCGACGGCGCGCGGGCCTGCGGCCTGACCCTGATCCAGCTGCACCGCGAGGTCCCCTACGTCGCGGTCACCGAGGAGATCCACACCGAGATCGTCAACAGCCACTACACCCGGCTGCGCCAGGCCGACGAGGTGCTGCGGCACTGTACGGACGTGCTGCTGCGCGGCGGCGGGGCACCCGAAGTACTGCGCCTGCTGGCCGCCTTCACCGGCAATCCGCTGTGCCTGGAGGCGCCCGACGGCAGCCCGCTGTACGCCGCCGGGCCGGACGGCGCGGGCGGCGCCCCGGACGCCGACCCGCTCCAGGCCTGGAAGGGGCTGCGCGAAACCGGCCTGCGGGTGGACGTCCCCGGCGGCGGCCCAGGCCCCGACGCCGTCCGCGCCCGGCTCGTCCTGCTCCCCGTCAACTCCCCCCTCGCGCCCGTCCACCGCATCGCGGCCGAGCGCGCCGCCGACCTCCTGGCGGTCGTCATGCTCCAGTCCCGCCAGGAGGAGGCGCTGGCCGCGCGCGGCCGCGGCGACTTCCTCGCCGACCTGGCGGAGGGCCGGATCGCCGCCGCCGAGGCGCCCGCCCAGGCACGGCTGCTCGGCTTCCGCCCCGGCACCGACCCCGTCCTCCCGGTGGTCATGCGGCTGCCCTCGGCCCTGCCCCCGGGCAGCTGGGCGCTGCTGGCCCAGGCCCTGCGCGAGGAGCTGGCGGCCCCCGGCGTACCCGTACTCCTCGGCGTACGTCCCGTGGAGGGCCGGGTCCCGATGCTCGTCGGCGTCCGCGCGGACCGGGACCACACCGCGGTCGCCGACCGGATCGCCACGGCACTGCACGCGGGGGTGGTGCGCGCCGGACTCGACCGGCCCGCCGGCCCGCGCCCGGTGGTGGTCATCGGCACTCCCGGCGACTGGGCGGCGGCGGGCCCCGGCCTGCGGCACGCGGCCCAGGCGGCGGCCGCCGCCCAGGGACTCCCGGGGCAGCCCTGGTACGACGCCCGCCGTCTGGACATCGAGCTGCTGCTGTGGCGGATGCGCGAACACGGCGAACAGGGCGTGCTGGCCGACTTCGTGGACCGCGCCATCGGCCCCCTGCTCACCCACGACCGGACCGCCCGCCAGCCCCTCCTGCCCACCCTGGAGGCGTATCTGGCCAGCGCGGGCCGCAAGGCCGAGACGGCACGCGACCTGAACGTCAACCGCCAGACGCTCTACGACCGCCTGGCCCGCATCGCCCAGCTCCTCGGCACGGACCTGGAGGACCCGCAGACCGTACTGGGCCTGCGCCTCGCGCTGCGGGCGCGCCGCCATACGGAGGGGTAGTACGGCGGGGTGGTGCGGCGGGGCAGTTCGGCGGGACCTAGAAGCCCACGGTCAGCGCGGCCGCGTGGCTGACCGGCACGGTGTGCGTAATCCAGTGCGCCCCGGCCCGCAGGTGCAGCAGGAAGCCGGTGGGCTCGTGCAGATAGCCCATGGCGCGGTCGGCGCGCAGGCCCAGCTCGCTCTGCCGGTAGGTGCTGGGCGCGACGGCGAGGGTGGTCCCGGCGAACGCCGCGGTGACGGGCCGGTGGACGTGCCCCGCCAAGACCCGTACGACGCGCTGGTGGCGTGCCAGGACCTGCCCCAGCTCCGCGCCGTCGGCCAGCCGCATCCCGTCCAGGTACGGGATGCCGACCGCGACCGGCGGGTGGTGCACACACACCAGCGCGGGGATACCGGGGCGGCTCGCCAACACCCGCTCCAGCCAGTCCAGCTGCGCGCCGCCGAGCCGCCCGGCGGGGGTGCCGGGCGCGTGCGAGTCCAGCGCCACGACCGTCAGTTCCGGGCGCTCCGCGGCGTAGTGCGCCTGCTTCGCCTCCGCCAGATACGGGCCGCCGGCGAAGGTGTCGAGGAAGGCCGCGGGTTCGTCGTGGTTGCCGGGCAGCAGATACAGCGGCAGCGGGAAGCCGTCGAGCAGGTCCCGCAGCGCCGCGTACTCCTCGGGGTGCCCGTGGTCGGCCAGGTCGCCGGTGACGACCACGCAGTCCGGCCGGGGGTCCAGGGCCAGTACGCGGCCGAGCGCCCGGTACAGCCCGGCGGCCGGCTCGGCCGCGAGGGGGCCGGTGGTCAGGTGCGGATCGCTGAGATGTGCGACGGAAAGGGTCATAGGGCCACCGTCCCGCCGCCGTTCGGGCCTGGTCCACCGGTCCGGCTGTGGGCGAAACCGGCCGCCGCCGCGTACCGGCGCAGGGGGCGCAATGACCGGACGGAGCGGCTCAGCGGCCGCTCTGCGTCAGCTCGTCGTAGATGCTGAGCACCTGCGCGACCGTGTCGTCCTCGGTGGGCCACTCGGCGGCCTGCGCGCGGCCCGCCTCGGCCAGCGCCTCCTGGCGCGCCCCGTCCGCCAGCAGCTCGCCGACCGTACGGGCCAGCGCCGCGGCATCGCCGTAGGGGACCAGTTCGGCGGCCCTGCCGACCAGTTCGCGGGTGCCGCCGACGTCGGTGGCCACCAGCGGCACCCCGGCGCGCAGCGCTTCCTGGGCGATCAGGGAGCGGGCCTCCCAGCGGCTGGGCAGCACCGCCAGGTCGGCGGCGGCGAGGAGTTCGAGCACATCGTCGCGGCGGCCCAGGAGGCGTACGGGCAGGCCCTCGGCGTCGATGCGCTGCTGCAGCGCCGCGCGCGAGGCGCCCTCCCCCGCGATGACCACCAGCGGCTGCGGGTCCATCGCGCACCAGGCGTGGGCGGCGTCCAGCAGGACTTCGTGCCCCTGGTGCGCGTCCAGGCGCCCGATGGCCAGGATCAAGGGGCGGTCCATGGCGCCCAGTTCGGCGCGTTCCTTGTAGCGCGTGCGGTCCGGGTCGTCGGGCAGGGTGCCGGGGCGGGGCGGGGGTACGGCGACGGGCGCCAGGCGGGCATCGCGCGCGCCCCGCTCGCGGGCGCGGTCCACCAGCTCCGAGCACGCGCCGAGGACGACGGAGGCGGCCCGCGCCACCCGGCGCTCCATCAGGGCGGTGAGACGGGCGAGCGCGCCGTTCGCGTGCGCCTTGGTGTGCAGCGTGACGACCAGGGGTACGCGGCGGCCGCTGAGCGCCAATGAGGCGCGCAGGCCCGCGTGCAGACCGTGCGCGTGCACCAGATCCGCCTCGCCGCAGGCCGCGCGCAACGCGGCGACGCTGCCCGGGTCCGTGCGCGGCGCCACCCGCTCGAAGTGCGCGCCGGTGCCGGTGAAGTCGTAGACCTCCTCGGTCTCGTCCGCGGCGCAGACCGTCACCCGCACCCCGCGGGCGACCAGCCCGGCGGACAGGGAACGGACATGCGCGGCGCTGCCCGCGCCGCCGCGGCCCAGCACCTGGACCGTGCGCAGCGGCGACTGTCCGTGCGACGGGACCGGTGTGCTGCTCACCTGGGCGGAACTCCTGGTTCGGGGGAGAGTGCAGATCGGGGGATCGTACGGGTGTGACGCCTGTTGCACGAGTGGTAGTCCGAAATTCAAGGAGGGATGGGCGGACTCGCCTCATTCAGGATGCCAGCCCGCGGCGTCAATTCAGCACCGGCTACGAGCCGTTCCGGTGGCATTGCTCGCCCGAACGCCCGCGGGACCACCCACACGGGCGACAACTCGGCCAAGTCTGCCCGTCCCGGCGATCGGGAACAGTCCCAGGCGAAACACATCGGCAACCCGAGGCTGTTCGGAGATGACCGAAGAAGATCCGCACAACGCCGTCGCACGGACCGGCACATCCGCCGTAGCTCCCCAGGCAGAGGGACTGGTGAGGGGATGGGGATGCGGCGGGACAGACTGTCCGCCAAGTCCGTTTTGTCGTACGGGTGGTGAGGCTGTGGGGCTCGGGCGCCAGGGCCCGGACGCTGCGAGTCTGCGGGATGGTGACTCTGACGGGCTGCGGGGGCGGAGTTTCTGCGGGTCTGCGGGGCGGTGGCTCTGCGGGCCTGCGGTGCGGTGGCTCTGCCGGGCTGTGGCGCTGCAACGCCGTAGGGCAGCGGCCTACGCCCCCTCGGCCCCCGCCGCGCGGCTGACCCGGTCACCGGCGGCCGCGGCCGCGATCAGGCCGATGGCGTGCGCGGCCAGACCCGCGCGGCCGTTGCCCGCGACGATGGCCAGCCCCAGGCCCGCGCCCAGCGCGTGGACGCCGGTGTCCCCGAGCATGGTCCGCTCGCCGAGGTCGTCGGCCAGCACCGCGGCCGCGGCCCCCATCGGCGCGGCGGACAGCGCCCGCGCGGGCCCGCGGCGCAGCAGCCCGGGCGCCCCGACGGCCAGTACGGCGCATGCGGCCCGGCCCGGCCGTACGTCCAGCAGATTGACCAGATGCGCCGAACCCGCGACGACCACCCCGGCCAGCAGCTTGTCGACGGGCCGCTCCTTGAGCAGGGCGCCGGCGGCCAGCCCGGCGGCCCCGATCCCGAACAGCTTCACGGCGCCGCTGGTCAACTCCCCCTCGCGCAGCGCCGAGAGGTGCGCGCCGAAGCCGCGGCGCGCATCCTGCGCGCCCGCCACGTCGTCGTACGCTCCGCAGCCCGCGGCGGCGAGCATCGCCAGCGCCGCCGCGCCACGGGTACGGGCGGGCAGCCCGGGCGCGGCGAGGGTCGCGGCCACCGCGCCGACGGCCACTGCGGGCCCGGCGTACAGGTCGACGGTGCTCCCCGCGTAGTTCTTGCGCTCCCACAGTCCGGCGCCGCCCGGCACGCGGCGCCTGAAGGCTCCGTACACGGCGCGCGTGGTCCCCAGCGCCCCGGCCGCCGCGGCGAGCACCCGGACCGCCCCGCGCACCCTGCCGCCCGCCTCTGCCCCGCTCTCCACGTCTTGCCCCCGCTCCGCTTTGCGCACGCCTCTTCCGTGCTCTGTACGCGTCACCCTACGGGCCGCGCGACGGCGGCCCGCACCGGGCACCCGACGCGGGCTCAGCGGCCCGTACGCGCCGTCTCCAGCAGCTCCTCGGCGTGCGCCCTGGCCGTCTCGGAGTCCTCCTGGCCCGCGAGCATCCGGGACAGTTCACGGACCCGTTCCTCGCCCTCCAGGACGGTCACGCCACTGCGGGTGACCGAGCCGTCGTTGGTCTTCTCCACCAGCAGCTGGCGGTCCGCGAAGGCCGCGACCTGCGGGAGGTGGGTGACGACCACGACCTGCGCCGACTTGGCCAGCCGGGCCAGGCGGCGGCCGACCTCGACCGCGGCCTTGCCGCCGACGCCCGCGTCCACCTCGTCGAAGAGATAGGTCGGTACGGGGTCCGAACCGGCGAAGACGACCTCGACCGCGAGCATGACGCGGGAGAGCTCACCGCCCGAGGCCCCCTTGGCGATGGGGCGCGGCGGGGCACCGGGGTGCGGGGCCAGCAGCAGTTCGACCTCGTCGGCGCCGGCCGGTCCGTACAGCACACTCCGGCCGCCGACCTCGATGCCGTCGGCCTCGTCCGCGCCGTCGGCCACGGGCGCCTGGCGGATCTCGACGCTCACCCGGGCGTGCGGCATGGCCAGTTCGGCCAGTTCGGCGGTCACGGCGGCGGCGAAGTGCTTGGCCGACTCCGTGCGGGCGTCGGTCAACGCCTGCGCCAGGTCGCCCAGTTCGGCGCGGAGCGCGTCCCGCTCGGCGGTCAGCTCGCCGATCCGGTCGTCGTCGCCGTCCAGTACCGACAGCCGCCCGGCGCTCTCCTCGGCCCAGGCCAGGACGGCGCCGATGTCCTCGCCGTATTTGCGGGTGAGGTGGGTCAGCGCCGCGCGCCGCTCCTCCACGGCGGCCAGCCGCAGCGGGTCGGCGTCCAGGCCGTCCGCGTAACTGGCCAGCTCGCCCGCCACGTCGGACAGCAGGATGCCGATCTCGCCCAGCCGCTCGGCGAGCGCGGCCAGGGCCGGGTCGTGGTGGCGTACGGCCTCCAGGGCCCGGTGGGCGCCCGCGACCAGGGTGGTGGCGTCCACGACCTCCGGGTCCTCCGGGTTGCCTGCCAGCGCGCCGTGGGCGAGGGAGGCGGCGGAGGCCAGGGACTCGGCGTGGCCGAGCCGCTCGGCCTCGGCGGCCAGTTCGGCGTCCTCCCCCGGCTGCGGCTCGGCGGCCGCGATCTCCTCCAGCCCGAAACGCAGCAGATCGGCTTCCTGGGCGCGTTCGCGGGCCCGGGTCGTCAGCTCCTCCAGCTCCACGGCGACGGCCCGCAGACGGCGGTAGGCGGCCGTGTACTTGGCCAGCGGCACGGACACCGCGTCCCCGGCGTAGCGGTCCAGGGCCTGGCGCTGGCGGGCCGGGCGCAGCAGCCCCTGCTGGTCGGTCTGGCCGTGCACGGCCACAAGGTCGTCCGCCAACTCGCCCAGCAGCCCGACCGGTACGGACCGGCCGCCCACATGGGCGCGCGAGCGGCCCTCCGCCGAGACCGTGCGGCTGATCAGCAGCGCGCCCTCGTCCAGTTCGGCGCCCGCCTCTTCGGCCCGTACCGCCGCCGGGGCCTGCGGCCCGACCTTGATACGGCCCTCCACCACGGCCGATCTGGCGCCGATCCGCACCAGGGCGGGGTCCGCGCGACCGCCGAGCAGCAGGCCCAGGCTGGTGACGACCATGGTCTTGCCCGCGCCCGTCTCGCCCGTCACCGCGGTGAAACCGGGCGACAGCTCGACGACGGCGTCGTCAATGACGCCCAAGGACCGGATCCGCATCTCCTCCAACACGGATACGACCTTACGAGGTCAGGTGCCCGCCCCGCGACGGCCTCCTGCCTCTCCTCGTTCCGGCTCCGGCCCGGCAAGGGGACGACACCGGACGTTACGGGCGCGGTACTGGGGAAAACCCCACCCCGGAAACGGATGAATGCCTCATGGTCCCGCCACCCTCGCCTGCGTCACGCTGAACAGCGAACGCAAGTCGGAAGGATGTGCAGATGGTCAGGGGAACGACGCCCGGGGGGACGCGGGCCGCGAGGCCGACGGTCGGGGGACCGGCGGCGGGCGGCCCGGCGGCGGGCGGTCGGGTGCTCGGCAGCGGACTGGCGCGGGCGGCGCTGCGCGGCCACCGGCCCGCGTTCGTGGGGACCGCCGTCACCGCGCTGTTCGCCGCGGCGGTCGTCAGCGCGACGACGACCATGCTGGCGGCGACGGGCTCCGGCTCCGTGCCCGCCGACGCCCGCCGCGCGCTGGCCGAGCGCGGCATCGGCGACATGGCCGTCGTGCTCCTCATCGGCTCCGTCTACATGTCGATTTTCGTGATCGCCTCGACCATGGGCACGGCCGTCGCCCAGCAGCACCGCGAGTTCGCGATGCTGCGCTCGATCGGCGCCCGGCCGCGCCAGATCCGGCGGGCGGTCGCCGCGCAGGCCGTGACCGCGGCCGTCCCCGCCGCGCTGGCCGGGTGCGCGCTGGGCGCGGTCCTCGCCCGCTGGTGGTTCGAGGGCATGGTGGCGCACGGCCTGATCCCGCGCGGGGTCGCGTTCGGCTTCAGCTGGCTCGCGCTGCCCGTGAGCCTGGCGGTGGCGGTGGTCACCTCCGCGCTGGGCGGGGTGCTCTCCGCCGTCCGCTTCGCCGCGCTGCGCCCCGCGCGGGCGCTGTCCGAGGCCGCGACGGGCCGCCGCACCCTGGGCGTACTGCGCCTGCCGCTCGGCCTGGCGGCGGTGGCGGGCGCCGTGATCGTCTCCCGGGTGCTGTCCACACAGCCGGACAAGGCGGCCCAGGGCTCGTTCCTGGTCCTGCTGCTGTTCTGCGTCGGCGTCGGCCTGCTCGGCCCGCGCATCATCGGCCCCGCGGCCTGGCTGGTCTCCCGGCTCATCGGCCGGTTCGGCAGCACGGCCGAGCTGGCGATGCTCAACATCACCACCCAGTCCCGCCGGTTCGCCGCCGCGGTGGTCCCACTGGTCCTGGTCGTGGCGTTCGGCACCACCAAGATCGCGATGCACACCACCGCCCAGCACCACACCGGTTCGGCGGGCCCGCCGGCCGAGGTCTGGCTCGACTATGTCGGCACGGGTCTGTACGCCGCCTTCGCCGCCATAGCCGCCGCCAACACCCTCGCCATGGTCACCGCCGAGCGCCGCCGCGACCTGGCCCTGCTGCGCCTGGTCGGCACCCACCCGCGTCAGGTGCGCGCCATGGCCGCCTGGGAGTCCGCCGTCGTCACGGCCACCTCCCTGCTCCTGGGCGCCGCCATCGCCCTGTTCACCCTCGCCCCCATGCTCCGGGCGGCATACGGCACCTCACTCCCGTACCTCCCCCTGCCCGTCCTCGCCGCGATATCCGGCGGCACCTTCCTGCTCGCCCTGCTCTCCACCGGCATACCGGTCCACACGGCCCTGCGCCACCGCGCCACCGCAGCCCTGGCCGCGGCGTGACCCCGCTCATAAGAAGCGCGGGGCCGCGTCGATATGCGGCTCCGCCGCGTGGGCGCGCCCAGCCCCCACCGGCCCGCAGCTCCCTGACTGCCCTTCCCGTTCCAGCGAAGCACCCAGCGCGGAGCGCTAGTGGAGGGCGCTAGTGGGGAGCCCCCCGCCACCCCGCCACCGGCAGGGCGAACTTCGCGACCAGCCGGTCGGTGAAGGAGGCATGGTGCAGCCGGGCGAGCCGTACCGGCACGGCCCCGCGCCGCACCTCGACGCGGGCACCGGCGGGCAGTTCCACCGTCCGCCTGCCGTCGCACCACAGCACACCGTGCGGCGTCTTGGGCTGCACCTCGACGGCCAGCACCGACTGGGGGGAGGTCACCAGCGGCTTGGCGAACAGCGCATGCGCGCTGATCGGCACCATCAGCAGCGCCTCGACCTCCGGCCACACCACCGGCCCGCCCGCCGAAAACGCATAGGCGGTCGACCCGGTGGGCGTCGCACAGACCACGCCGTCGCCGCCGAAGCGCGAGACGGGCCGCCCGTCCACCTCGGTCACGACCTCCAGCATCCGCTCGCGCGCGGCCTTCTCCACCGACGCCTCGTTCAGCGCCCAGTCGGTGTGCACGACGCTGCCGTTGTTGCGTACGAGCACATCGAGCGTCATCCGCTCCTCGACCTCGTACGAACGCGTCACGACCCGGTCCACGACCTTGTCCAGATCGTCCCGCTCGGCCTCCGCCAGGAAGCCCACCCGCCCGAGGTTGACGCCGAGCATCGGCACCCCGGACGTGCGCGCGAAGTCGGCGCCGCGCAGCAGCGTCCCGTCCCCGCCGAGCACGACCAGCAGCTCACAGCCGTCGGCCGCGCACTGCTCGTGCTCGACCACCTCGACGGCCGGCGGCAGCGGCAGATCCACCGCCTCCTCCGCCAGTACGCGCACCCCGATCCCGCTGCGCAACAGCCCCTGGACGACGAGTTCGGCGCTGCGGATGGCGGCCGGCCGCCCGGTGTGCGTCAGCAGCAGGACCGTACGCCCGCCCCCCTCCGCTCCCCCCTCCGCCGCCGGTGCCTGGCGCACCTGACCCTCTTCGGCCCCTGCGAACTCTTCTGTAGTGGTCAACGCGGCCCCTCCGCCACTGCACGGTCGACATCCGCCGGGTCGAGTGCAGGCGCCCCGGCGCGCAGCCACAGAAAGTACTCGACATTGCCGGAAGGACCCGGCAGCGGGCTGGCGGTCACACCCAGTACACCCAGACCCAACTCGGCGGCCTTGCCCGCGACCGTGCGCACCGCCTCGGCCCGCAGCTCGGGGCTGCGTACGACGCCCCCGCTGCCCAGCCGCTCCTTGCCCACCTCGAACTGCGGCTTGACCATCAGCACCAGGTCGGCGTCCGGCGCCGCGCACCGCGCCAGCGCGGGCAGCACCAGCCCCAGCGCGATGAAGGACAGATCGCCGACGACGAGGTCGACGGGCTCGCCGTCGATCTGCTCCAGCGTCAACTCGCGTACGTTCGTGCGGTCCTTGACGGTGACCCGCTCATCGCTCTGCAGCGACCAGGCGAGCTGCCCGTAGCCCACGTCCACGGCGACGACATGCCCCGCGCCGGCCCGCAGCAGTACGTCGGTGAAACCGCCGGTCGAGGCGCCCGCGTCCAGCGCCCGCCGCCCCTCGACCTTGAGCCCCTGGGGCACGAAGGCCGCGAAGGCACCGGCGAGTTTGTGGCCGCCGCGCGAGACGTAGTCCGGGTCGCCCTCGTCCTCGCGCACGACCACGGCCGCGCTGGTCTCCACTTGGGTGGCGGCCTTGGTCGCGGTCGTGCCGCCGACGGTCACCCGCCCCGCGGCGATCAGCTGGCTCGCGTGCTCCCGCGAGCGGGCCAGCTTGCGGCGCACCAGCTCCGCGTCGAGTCGGCGTCGTGCCACTCCTGCCACCTGTGGTTCAGCTCCTGTTGTCGTACGTAGCAAAAGCCCCGGGGCCCGGGGTGTTCCCCGGCGTTCCGGGAGGCGCGGGCGGCCCGGGGCGCTGGTCGAGGGCGGCCAGCGCGTCACGCAGCCCACGGTGCACATCCTCGTACACCTGGAGATGCCCGCTGGCGGCGAGGTGGTCGGCATCGGCCAGCCGCCGCAGCTGCTCGTCCACCGCGCCGTGGCCGGTGGGCGTGACGGGCACCCCGATCGGCCGCGGTCCGGCAGGCTGTACGGGTCCCTCGGAGGCGGATGCGGCAGGTCCGGCGGTTACGGCGGGCTCGTCGGCAACCTCCGCCACAGCGGTCATCCCCACCTCGCCCGCCTCGCTCGTCCCATCCAGCACATCCGGCCTACCCGGCCCGTCCGGCGCACCGGTGGACTCCTGTGCCCCCGGCTCCGACGTCGGCTCTTCCATGCCCCCGACGCTACCTCGAACTGTCCCGCCACCGGCGTACGAGCCGTACCCGACCTGGCGTATCGTCGATCACGATGGCAACCCTCGACCAGTGCCGCGCCGCTCTCGACCGCCTGGCACACAACCTCTCCACCGCCAACGGCCAGGTCCGCGGCGCCGCCGCGCTGGACCGCTCGCTGAGCTGCCGGATCACCGACCTCGACGTCACCTTCCTCGGGCGCCTGGCCGACGGCAGCATCCAGGACGTCACCAGCGTCCCTGGACCGCCGCCCGAGCGGGCGCAGATCCGGCTGACGATGGCGGGCGACGACCTGATCGCGCTGGTGGACGGCCGGCTCAACTTCGCGCGGGCCTGGGGCAGCGGCCGCGTCAAGCTGGAGGCCGGCCTGCGCGACCTGCTGCGCCTCAGGACTTTGCTGTAGCCACGGCCGTACGGCTGCCCTCGGCGGCCTCGTCCGTACGCCCGTCCCCAGCCGCCGCAGCCGCCTTGCCCGTCCCGTCCGCGCCCTCCGACTCCGCCACGGCCGCGTCCGCCCTCTCCGACTCCCCCGCCCGCGCCCTGCGCGCGGCCGGGATCACCAGTGGCGTCCCCGTCTCCGGATCGTCGATGATCTGGCACTTGAGCCCGAAGACCCGCTCCACCAGCTCGGCCGTGACCACCTCCCGCGGGGTGCCCTCCGCGACGACCCTGCCGTCCCGCATCGCGATCAGGTGCGTGGCGTAGCGCGCCGCGTGGTTGAGGTCGTGCAGCACGGCCACCAGCGTGCGCCCCTGCTCCTCGTGCAGCTCGGCGCACAGATCCAGCACCTCGATCTGGTGCTGGATGTCCAGGTAGGTGGTCGGCTCGTCCAGGAGCAGCAGCGGCGTCTGCTGGGCGAGGGCCATCGCGATCCACACCCGCTGCCGCTGCCCGCCGGAGAGTTCGTCGACATAGCGCTCCGCCAGCTCGCCGACGCCGGTCGCCGCCATCGACTCCTTGACGATCCGCTCGTCCTCGGAGGACCACTGGCGCAGCAGGCCCTGGTGGGGGTAGCGGCCGCGGGCCACCAGGTCCGCGACGGTGATCCCGTCCGGCGCGATGGAGGTCTGCGGCAGCAGGCCCAGGGTGCGGGCGACCTTCTTGGCCGGGAGCGAGCCGATGGAGGCGCCGTCCAGCAGAACCGTTCCCGCGGTCGGCTTGAGCATCCGCGACAGGGCGCGCAGCAGCGTGGACTTGCCGCAGGCGTTCGGCCCGACGATGACGGTGAAGGACCGGTCCGGAATGGCGACCGACAGATTCTCGGCGATGACCCGCTGGTCGTAGGCGAGGGTCGCGTTCTCGGCCGAAAGACGGCTCACTTCAGCACTCCTGGGGGTTGAACGGCCATGGTGGCCAGGGGGAGGAGCCCCGCGGGTATCGGGTCGCGCGGCGGGCCGGTCCGGCCGGCTCATATCCGCCCCGCCTTGCGCTCGGAGCCCAGCAGCCACAGCAGGTAGACGCCGCCGACGACACCGGTGAAGACACCCACCGGCAGCTGGTCGGCGCCGAAGACCCGCTGCGAGAGCCAGTCGGCGGCGACGAGCAGGGCGGCGCCCATGAGGGCGGAGGACAGCAGATTGGGCCCGGGCGAGCGGGTCAGGCGCCGGGCCAGCTGCGGCGCGGTCAGCGCCACGAAGGAGATCGGCCCGGCCGCCGCGGTCGCCGCGGCGGTCAGCAGCACGGCCACGCTCAGCAGCACGATGCGCACCCGGTCGACCTTGACGCCCAGCGCGTACGCGGCGTCGTCGCCCATCTCCAGCATCCGCAGCGGCCGCCCGTAGACCAGCGCCAGCGGTACGAGTACGGCGCACACCGCGAGCAGCGGCCAGACCTGTGCCCAGTCCCGCCCGTTGAGCGAACCGGTCATCCAGGTCGTGGCCCGGGTCGCCTCGACGATGTTCGCCTTGGTCATCAGGTACAGGATGACCGCGTGCAGCATGGCGGCGGCGCCGATGCCCACCAGGACGAAGCGGTATCCGTGGATGCCGCGCTTCCAGGCGAGCAGGAAGATGGCGAGCCCGGTGACGATGCCGCCGATGACCGCGCCGCCGGCCACGGCGAAGGAGTCGCCCTGCAGGTAGACGATGACGAACAGGGCGCCGACGGCGGAGCCCTGGTTGAAGCCGAGGACGTCCGGACTGCCCAGCGGATTGCGGGAGATGGTCTGGAAGAGCGCCCCGGCGAGTCCGAAGCAGACGCCGACCAGCAGCCCGACCAGGACGCGCGGCAGCCGCAGGTCCTGGACGATGAACTCCTGCGCGGTGGTGCCGCCGCCGGTGAGGGTGCTGAGCACCTCGCCCGGCGACATCGAGAAGTCCCCGGTGCCGATGAGCGCGACGGCGGCGGCCAGCGCCACCACCACCAGCGCGACGGCGACGACGACGGCCCGGGTGTCCACCCGCAGCGAGATCCCGTTGCGCAGGCGCACCGCCCGCACCGGCCTGGCACTCACGTGCTCGGGCGCGGCGCCCTCGGTGGCGTCGTCGGCCCGCTCGGGCTTCACAGCTTGGGCGTTCACAGCTGGGCCATCCTCCGCCGTCGTACGAGATAGATGAAGACCGGTCCGCCGATGACGGCCGTGACGATGCCGACCTGGAGTTCGCCGGGCCGGGTGACGACCCGGCCCACGATGTCGGCGCCCAGCAGCAGGACCGGCGAGAGCACCGCGGAGTACGGCAGGATCCAGCGCAGGTCGGGCCCGGTGATGGCGCGTACGACATGCGGCACCATCAGCCCGACGTAGACGATCGGGCCGCAGGCCGCGGTCGCCCCGCCGCACAGCAGGGTGACGACGATCATCGCCAGCACCCGGGTGCGGGTCAGCTTGGCGCCCAGCGCCCGCGCCTGGTCGTCGCCCAGCGCAATGGCGTTCAGCGGCCGCCCGATCAGGAGCGCGATGACCGCGCCCACCGCGAGGAACAGCGCGACCTGGTTGACGGTGGTCATCGTGGCCGAGGCCAGCGAACCCACCGTCCAGAAGCGCATCTTGTCCAGCGCCGCGGTGTCCATGAGGTTGACCGCGTTGATGTAGCCGATGAGGACGGCGGTGACCGCGGTGCCGGCCAGCGCGAGCCGTACGGGCGTGGCGCTGCGGGTGCCGCCCAGGATGTAGACCGCGACCGAGACCACCGCGGCGCCCAGGAAGGCGAACCACACATATCCGGTCAGCGAGGTGATGCCGAAGAAGCTGATGGCGGAGACCACGGCGGCCGCCGCGCCCGCGTTGATGCCGAGGATGCCCGGGTCCGCGAGGGGGTTGCGGGTCAGCGCCTGCATCACGGTGCCCGCCAGGCCCAGGGCGGCGCCGACCATCAGTCCGAGCAGGGTGCGCGGCAGCCGTACGTCCCGGATGATCACGTCGGTGTCGGTGCCGGAGTAGTGGAAGACCCCGTGCCAGACCTGGTCGAGGGGTATCTGTTTCGCGCCGATGGCTATGCCGAGGACGGTGATGACGGCCAGTACGCCCAGGGAGGCGATCAGCCCCGCTGAGCGCGCGGCGTATCGCCGACGTGGTGCCTCGGTGGCCTGGGGCGCACCGCGCGATGCTTCGGCTTCAGGGGGGCTGTCAACCAACACAACGGTTAGGTTAGCCTACCCTCACGATCGGCTTTCAAGCCCTCCGACAGCACCGTTCAGGAAGAAGCGCATCACCCATGAGCACCCCCCGCACCCTAACTCTGTCCCGCCGCGGCCTGATGGCCGCAGGCGGCGCCGTCGGCATCGGCGCCCTGCTCGCCGCGTGCGGGGACAAGGACGGGGGGAAGGGCGCGGGGGCGGCCAAGGAGGGTGCCGAGAGCGGCCCTTGGACCTTCACCGACGACCGCAAGGAGAAGGTGAGCCTGAAGTCCGTACCGCAGCGCATCGTGGCCTTCACCGGCACCGCCGCCGCGCTGCACGACTTCGGCATCGACGACCAGATCGTCGGCGTCTTCGGCCCGACCAAGCTGCCCGACGGCAAGCCCGACCCGCAGGCCGGCGACCTGGACGTCAACAAGGTCACCATCCTCGGCAACAAGTTCGACCAGTTCAGCGTCGAGAAGTACGCCCAGCTCAACCCCGAGCTGCTGATCACGAACATGTACGAGCCGGGCGCCCTGTGGTTCGTCCCGGAGGCCAGCAAGGACAAGATCGTCCCGCTCGCCAAGACCGTCGCGATCACCGCCTCCCGGGTCTCCCTGCTCAAGATCATCGAGCGTTACGCCGAGCTGGCCCGGTCCCTGGGCGCCGACCTGAAGGCCAAGAAGGTCACCGACGCCAAGGCCCGCTTCGAGAAGGCCTCCCAGTCCCTGCGCGAGGCCGCCAAGTCCCGCCCGCTCAAGGTGCTGGCCTGCTCCGGCAGCCCGGACCTCTTCTACGCCTCCAACCCGGGCATGAACGCCGACCTGATGTACTTCCGCTCCCTGGGCGTGGACATCATCGTGCCGGACAAGCTGGACAGGGCCGGCTACTTCGAGAGCCAGAGCTGGGAGAACGCCGGCAAGTACAAGGCCGATGTCCTCCTGCTGGACAACCGCACCTCGGCCCTCCAGCCCAAGGAGCTGGCCGGCAAGCCGTCCTGGAGCCAGCTGCCCGCCGTCAAGGCCGGACAGATCATTCCCTGGTCCAGCGAGCCGCGCTTCTCCTACGCGGGCTCCGCACCGATCATCGAGTCCCTCGCCAAAGCGATCGAGAGCGCCAAGAAGGTCAGCTGAACCGTTCCACCAGCCGCACGAGCTGAACCCCGGGAGGATTTCCCCGCATGTCCACCACGACCGCCGCCCCCGCCACCGTTCCGTTCCGCTTCTTCGATGTCCACGTCGTCCGCGCGCAACGGCTCAGCCCCTCCATGGTCCGGGTCACCTTCGGCGGCGAGCAGCTCGGCGAGATGGCGGCCGGCGGCCGTGACCAGCGCTTCAAACTCTTCCTCCCGCAGCCGCACCAGGACATGCCCGTCTTCGAGGACCAGAGCGAGGGCTGGTACCCCGCCTGGCGTGCGCAGGACCCTGCCGAACGCAGCATCATGCGCTCGTACACGGTCCGCGAACACCGCCGCGAGGACGGGGAGTTCGACGTGGACTTCGCCCTGCACGGCGATGGGCACGGCACCGACGCGGCCGGCGGCCCCGCCTCCCGCTGGGCGGCGCACGCACGGCCCGGCGACCGCCTGACCGTCCTCGCCCCGACCGTCGAGGACAACGGGGGCGTGGACTTCCGCCCGCCCTCCGGCACCGACTGGATCCTGCTCACCGCGGACGAGACGGCGCTGCCGGCCGTGGCCGGGATCCTGTCCTGGCTCTCCCCCGGCACCAAGGCCAAGGTGTGGATCGAGGTCCCGCACGCCGAGGACCGCCAGGAACTGCCCACCTTCGCCGACGCCGACATCACCTGGCTGGTGCGCGAGGGCGCGGGCAAGGACCGTACGGAACTGGTCCTGGACGCGGTGCGCTCCGCCGAGCTGCCCGAGGGCACCCCGTACGCCTGGATCGCGGGCGAGGCCGGTACGGTACGCGCCCTCCGCCGCCACCTGGTGCGCGAGCGCGCCTTCGACCGCAAGTCCGTGGAGTTCACCGGCTACTGGCGGCGCGGCGCCACCGAGGAGGACCTCATCGAGGAGGCGACGGCAGGCACCGCCGCCCCCGACGAGGGCTGATCGCCACCACCTGCCGTAAGGGCCCGCTCCATCGAAGGAGCGGGCCCTTCTGCGCTCCCAGGCCCGGCTAAGGGGCAGCATCGCTGTGCGGCTCCGCCGCGTGGGCGCCACCGCCCCTCCCGAAACAGCCCGCAGTTCCCCGACCGCACCGCGAGCGGAACGCTCGAAGCAGAGCCCTCACAGCCCGATACGGGCCAGCGCCTTGCCCGCATCGGCCGTGCAGCTGCCGTCCCCGGCCGCCGTCCACGCCGCCGCGCACAGCGCCCGCAGCCCGTCGAGCACATCGCCCTCCCCCTCCACGGCGAACTCGCCGTCGGCCACCGAAGCGGTCCAACCCCCGCACCGGAAGCCGGAGTCCGCCTCCTCGACACCGGGCTGCCCGGTGAGCACCCCGCGCAGATCGGCGTCCACGTACGTCGGCCGGTGCTGCGGCGGCGCGGCCAGCAGCTCCGCGGCGGTGGTGACGCCGGTGAGGACCAACAGCGAGTCCACGCCGCCGTTGTAGGCACCCTCGATGTCCGTGTCGAGCCGGTCCCCGATCACCAGCGGCCGCTGCGCCCCGGTCCGGATCACCGTCTCCCGGTGCATCGGCGGCTGCGGCTTCCCGGCCACCTGCGGCTCGGCACCCGTGGCGATCCGTACGACCTCCACCAGCGCGCCATTGCCCGGCGCGATCCCGCGCTCCTTGGGAATCGTCAGATCCGTGTTGGAGGCGAACCACGGCACCCCGCGCTGCACCGCGTAGGACGCCTCGGCCAGCCGCTCCCAGTCCAGCTTCGGGTCGTACCCCTGCACCACGGCCGCCGGATCCTCCTCGGCCGACTCCACCGGCACCAGCCCGCGCTCGCGCAGCGCCACCCGCAGCCCCTCGCCGCCGATCGCCAACACCCTCGCCCCCTCGGGCACTTGCTCGGCGATCAGCCGCGCCACCGCCTGCGCGGAGGTGATCACATCCCCCGGCTCCGTCGGCAGCCCGAAGCCGGTGAGCTGATCGGCCACCGCGTCCGGCGTGCGGGAGGCGTTGTTGGTGACGTACGCGAGGTGCATCCCGCCGTCCCGCGCCGTCGTCAGCGACGCCACCGCGTGCGCGATCGCCTTGCCCCCTGCGTAGACGACCCCGTCCAGATCCAGCAACGCCGTGTCGTACGCCTCGCTCAGCGCACGCTCGCACCCTCCGGGCCGCATCCGAACCCGATCGCTCATGCCGTCTCGCTCCTCACACCTGTGCACCCCGCACGAAGCAACCTTGCGCGCCCGGGCACTTCCTGCCGGTTTCCGTCTCTCCCCCCGATCATCCCTCACACGTGCGGGCGACATAGCATTTCCCAATGACCACCACCGACGGCCTCCGCCTCGCCCCCTTCCGCGGACTGCGCTACGCGCCGGACCGGGTCAGTTCGCTGACCGCCGTCACCTCGCCGCCGTACGACGTGGTGGTCAGGCCCGACGGCGTACGCCACCTGGAGACCGCCGACCCGTACAACATCGTCCGGCTGATCCTCCCCCAGGCCACCGACCCGGCCACCCGCCACCGCAAGGCCGCCGAGACGCTGCGCCGCTGGCGCGAGGAGGGCGTCCTGGCCCCGGACACCGAGCCCGCGCTGTACGTCTACGAGCAACGCAAGGGCGACGTCCTGCAGCGCGGCATCATCGGCGCGCTCGGCCTGGACGGGCCCGTCCTCCCCCACGAGGACGTCATCCCCGAAGTCGTCGAGGACCGCGCCGCCCTGATGCGCGAGGCCGCCGCCAACTTCGAGCCGCTGCTGCTGTCCTACCGCGGCAGGGGCGCGGCGACCGGCGCCACCGCCGTCATCGAACGCACCGCCCAGCGGCCGCCGCTGCTCGCCACGACCACCGAGGACGGCTTCGCGCACCGCCTGTGGGCCGTCACCGACCCCGCCGACCTCGCGGCCGTGGACGAGGACCTCGCCCGCCGCAACGCCCTGATCGCCGACGGCCATCACCGCTGGGCCACCTACCAGCGGCTGCGCCAGGAGCACGGCGAGACCTCCGCCAACGGCTCCCCCTGGTCCTACGGCCTGGTCCTCCTGGTCGACACCGCCCGCTACCCCCTCCAGGTACGCGCCATCCACCGCGTCCTGCCCCACCTCCCGCTCGCCGACGCGCTCGACCAGCTCGGCGACGCCTTCCGGGTCCGCAAGGTCCCGGGCCCCCTCGCCGCCGCCCAGGGTGCCCTCGACGCCACCCGCGGCAGCGCCTTCCTGCTGTCCGCCGGCGCCATCGACCCCACGGCGGCGGACGACTTCCACCTACTGGACCGGCCCGACCCCGAGCTGCTCGCCCGTACGATCCGCGCCGACCGCCCCGAGGCCTGGCGGCAGTTGGACGCGACCGTGCTGCACTCCGTACTCCTCGACGCGGTCTGGCGCATCCCCGACCACCCCTCCGAGATCAGCTACATCCACAACACCGCGGACGCCCTCGAACAGGCCGGACGCCACGGCGGCACGGCCGTCCTGATGCGCCCCACCTCGGAGGAGACGGTCCGTCAACTCGCCCTGCACGGCGTGACGATGCCCCGCAAGTCCACCTCGTTCGGCCCCAAGCCCGCCACCGGCCTGATCCTGCGCACCCTGGACGACACCGAGCACTGACCCCCAACTCCCCCTGACGCAGGCGCTGAACGACGAAGGGCGGGACCCCGACCGGGGTCCCGCCCTCACTCACACGTCACACGCCAGACGCGTCAGCCCTTGTCGGCCTGCCCGTCCTCGCGCCCCGCCTCGCCCTCGGCCGCATCCACGACCGCGGGCTCCGGCGCGGGCTCCGCCCCGGCCGCCTCGCCGTCCTCGTCCTCGCTCTCCTCGAGCGCGTCCGTGAACTCCACACCGTCCAGCTCCGCCAGCCGGTCCGAGGCGTCCGTCGTCCCGCCCTGGTCGGCCTCCAGCGCCTTGGCGAACCACTCGCGTGCCTCGCCCTCGCGCCCGACCTCCAGCAGCGCGTCCGCGTACGCGTACCGAAGGCGCGCGGTCCACGGGTGTACGGCGTTCGACGCCAGCTCGGGGCTCTGCAGCGTCACCACCGCGGCGTCGGGCTGGCCCATGTCCTGGCGGGCACCGGCGGCCACCAGGCGCATCTCGACCTGCCCGGCCCGGTCCAGCTTCTGCACCTCGGGCTCACCGGCCATCGCCAGCGCCTTCTCCGGACGCCCGAGCCCGCGCTCGCAGTCGGCCATGACCGGCCACAGCTCGACGCTGCCGGTCATCCGCCGCGCCGCCCGGAACTCCGCCAGCGCCTCGCCGTACTTCGCGACGGCGTACGCGGCAAAGCCGGCCGCCTCGCGCACCGCGGCGACACGCGACGCCAGCCGCAGCGCCACCCGCGAGTACCCGTACGCCTTCTCCGGGTCCTCGTCCAGCAGCTTCGCGACCATCACCAGGTTCTTGGCGACGTCCTCGGCGAGCGTCTTCGGCAGGCTCAGCAGCTCCTGCCGCACATCCTTGTCGATCTCCTCCCCGGTGACGTCCTCCGGAATCGGCAGCCGCTTGATCGGCTCCCGGTCCCGCCCCCGGTCGTCCCCACGGAACCCACCACGGTCATCCCGCCCACGCCCGGCGCCATACCCCCGCCGGTCATCCCGCCGGAAGCCACCCCGGTCATCATCCCGGCGCGGACCCCGGTCGTCCCGACGGAACCCACCGCGGTCGCCGCCCCGATCGTTGTCCCGACGGAACCCACCACGGTCGCCGTCCCGCCGGTCATCACGGCGGAAACCACCCCGGTCGTCATCGCGACGCGGCCCACGATCATCACGGCGGAAACCACCGCGGTCGCCACCCCGGTCATTGTCCCGACGGAACCCACCGCGCTCATCATCGCGACGCGGACCCCGGTCATCGCGACGGAACCCACCACGCTCGCCGTCACGCCGGTCATCACGGCGGAAACCACCCCG